>JAEZAR010000075.1 GCA_023430425.1 Actinomycetes bacterium
CCCTCCGGGTGCGGACGCCACTCGGCGCCGCCGCGCGGAGGGTCGCCGCGCAGCGCGAGGAGGTCCCGAACGCCGTCCTCGAGGAAGCCCTCGGCGACCGCGCGCACCTCGGCCCACGGGGCGCCGACGCAGGTCAGGTGCGCCACGACGCAGGCGTCGGTCGCCGACCGGACCCACCGCACGACCTCGCGGGAGGTCTCGCGCGTGCTGCCCGAGGCACCGTAGGTCACGGAGACGAAGTCGGGACGGGCCTCGGCGAGGTGCTCGACGGTGCGCCGGAGCGCGACCATGCCCGCCTCCGTCCGCGGTGGGTACAGCTCGAACGAGACGGTGGGTGCGGCGTCGGCGTGCTGCAGCCGGGCCGCGACCCCGGAGGGCCGAGTGGTCACGCGGGCTCCGCTCCGTGGGGGCGCGGCCGGCGGACGCCGCACCCGGGTCATGGGGACGGCCCACATTATCGGCGCGGACCGGCGGGACAGGACGCGATCCGCAGCGCGGGTCGAGCGAGGGCTCCCCTGCGGCAGGACCGCCGGCTCGCGTCAGGACGCGGGGGCCGCCTCGCGCAGCCGCTCGAGCAGCGGGCCCGCCGCCTCGTCCAGGAACCGCGCCTGGCCCTCCTCGCCGACCTGGACGATGGCCAGGTCGGTGAAGCCGGCCTCGCGGTACGCAGCGGCAGCCTCGACGACCGCGTCCAGGTCCGGGCCGCAGGGCATGCCCTCCGCCACGTCCTCGGGTCGCACGCTCGCGGACGCGGCGTCGAAGGCCTCGGTCGTGGGCAGGTCCGCGTTGACCTTCCAGCCGAGCCCGAACCACCGGAACTGCTCGTGCGCGCGGGCGATCGCGACGTCACGGTCGGGGTCCCAGCAGATCGGCAGCTGCCCGATCCGGCGGGACGGCGCGGTGATGCCCTCGGTCCGTCGTACGTCGTCCCACTGCTCGAGCACCTGCGCCGACGGCTCGGTCGTCACGAGGTGGTCGGCGAGCGGCGCGAACCTGCTCACCGACTGACCGCCCGAGACCGCCACGCCGATCCCGACCGGCTCGTCGGGACGGTCCCACAGGTACGCCGAGTCGACGCGGAAGTGCTGGCCGTCGAACGTGAGCCGGTCCCCGTCGAGCAGGGACCTGATGATCCGGACCGCCTCCTCGAGCATGTCGTGCCGCTCGCCGACGCCGGGCCACCGCTGGCCCGCCACGTGCTCGTTCAGGGCCTCGCCCGCGCCGAGGTTGAGCAGGAACCGCCCGCCCGACAGCACCCCGAGCGTGGCCGCCTGCTGGGCGACCACCGTCGGGTGGTAGCGCAGGATCGGGCACGTCACGTAGGTCATCAGCTCCACGCGCTCGGTCGCGTGCGCGACGGCGCCCAGCGTCACCCACGCGTTGGGCGCGTGCCCCTGGGCGTCGAGCCACGGGAAGTAGTGGTCGCTGGAGACGAGGAGGTCGAAGCCCAGCCGCTCCGCCGCGACGGCGTGCTCGACGAGCTCGCGGGGGCCGGACTGCTCGGTCATGAGGGTGTACCCGAGGCGCATGCCCCCAGCCTCACCCGCGGGCCGCCGGTCGGCACCCGCAGACCGTGCGCGCCCGAGGACGACGTAGGCTTCCCCGCGGCCCCTCGTGGGCCGCGCCCGAACGGGCCACGCCGATCCGGAGGAAGCACCGTGCGCCGTCCCCTGCTGACCGCAGCCGCCCTGGCGGCCGCCCTGCTGCTCTCCGCGTGCGGGGACGACGGCGGACCCGCTGCCTCCCCGACGCCGACGCCGACGCCGTCCGCCGCCGCGTCCGAGGCCCCGGTGGCCGGTGACCTCAACGCCCCCCCGAGCGCCGCGGACATCGCGGCGCTGGACGCGGTCGGCGTGTCCGGCGACCTCGGCGCCCAGCCGACGCTCACGTTCGACATGCCGTTCCGCGTCTCGGCCGCCGTCGCCCGCGTGGACGCCCCGGGCACCGGCGCCCCGCTCGGGGAGGGCGAGCTCCTCAAGCTGCACTACGTGTTCGTCGACGGTGGGACCGGCGAGCCGCTCGGCTCGACCTGGGACCTGGGCACCCCGCAGACCTTCCTGCTCGGCGACCCTGCGATGCCGAACGCCATGAACGCCGTCCTCGCCGACCAGAGCGTCGGGGTGCGGTTCCTGCTCGCCGTCCCCGCCGCCGGCACGGCCGGGGCGGAGGCGCCCCCGTCGACGCTGTTCGCGTTCGAGGTGGTCGAGGCGCTGCCGGGCCGCGCGCAGGGGACGGCCGTCGAGCCGCCGGCCGGCCTGCCCGAGGTCACCCTCGCCGACGACGGCGAGCCGTCGATCACGGTGCCCGCGGACGCCGCCGAGCCGACGGAGCTGGTGGCGCAGACGCTGATCGAGGGCGCCGGGCCGGTCGTCGAGTCGGGGCAGCTCGTGACGATGCACTACACCGGCTGGCTCTGGGACGGCACGGAGTTCGACTCGTCCTGGGGCTCGACGCCGTTCCTCACGGCGATCGGCACCGGCCAGGTGATCCAGGGCTGGGACCAGGGCCTGGTCGGGACCACCGTCGGGAGCCAGGTGCTCCTGGTCATCCCCGCCGAGCTCGGCTACGGCGAGCAGGGCAGCGGCGGGCGCATCCCGCCGGGTGCCACGCTGATCTTCGTCGTCGACGTCCTGGACTCCGGCACCGTCGGCTGAGCCGGGATCCGCCTCGCGCCTCGTCGCCGACACCCGGGGCGGCGACACCCGGGGCGGCGACACCCGGGGCGGCGACGCGGTGGGCGGCCGCTGCGGCAGGGCGCCGCAGCCGCGGGGTCAGCCCATGCGGACGGTGACGACCGACCCGTCACGCAGCCGGTCGGCCGGCGCGAGGCAGCCGGGCACCGGGCTCCCGTCGACGTCCATCGCGACGACGCCGCGGCTCACATGACCGGGGTTGAGCACCCGGACCCGCACCCGGCGCCCCCGGAAGGTGCGCGTCATCTCGAAGCCGTCCCACGAGGTCGGGAGGCAGGGGTCGACCACGAGGCCGTCGACCACCGGCCGCACCCCGAGCAGGTACTGGGTGACCGCGACGTAGGTCCAGCTCGCGGTGCCCGTCAGCCAGGGGTTGCGGGCCTGGCCGAACCGCGGCGACGCCGGCCCGTGGGCGAACTGGCTGTAGACGTACGGCTCGGCCTGGTGGGTGTCCGCGTCGTCGTCGTAGCGCGCGGGCAGGTAGGAGCGGTAGTACTCGTAGGCCCGGTCACCGCGGCCGAGCACCGCCTCCGCCACCACGGCCCACGAGTTCGCGTGGCAGAAGATCCCGCCGTTCTCCTTGTGGCCGGGCGGGAAGACGAGCAGGGACAGGCCGATGCCCGGCATCGGGTGCGTGTGCGGGGGGTCGCAGAGCGCGAGGCCGTGCTCGGTCGCGAGGTGCTCGTGCACCGCGTCCATCGCACGCTCGGCGCGCTCGCGGGAGGTCGCGCCGGAGATCGCGGCCCACACGTTCGGCTCGAGGTAGATGCGGCCCTCGTCGGCGGCCGCGGAGCCGAGCGCCGCGCCGGTGGCGGAGACGCCACGGATGAACCAGCCGCCGTCCCACGCCGCGTCGACGGCCGGCTCCAGCTCGGCGAGCCGCGCCGCGCACCAGGCGGCGGCGCCGTCGCGGCCCGAGCGCTCCGCGAGCCCGCGCACGACGCGCAGGCCGTTGGCGAGCAGGAAGGTCGAGAACATCGACTCGCCGGTGGTGCCGAACTGCAGGCAGTCGTTCCAGTCGGCGGCCAGGCCCTGCACCAGCCCGTTCGGGCCGCGGTGGTCGAGGCTGAACTCCAGGGCGCGGACCAGGTGGTCGAAGACCGCCGCCTCGCCGCCGTCGGCGTAGGGCAGCACCTCGTCGAGGTAGCCCAGGTCGCCCGACTCCCCGACCACCGCCGCGACCGAGATCGGCAGCCACAGCGCGTCGTCGGAGCGGTACTCCTCCAGCTTCGGCGTCGGCTCGCTGCCCGGCGTGTGCGTCAGCGGCTTGACCAGTGGCAGCGCGCCGCCCTCGGCGGTCTGGGCGGTGAGCAGGAGGTCGAGCCGCTCGCGCACCGCCGGACCGATCGCGTGCGTGACCGCGAGGACGTCCTGGGCGGTGTCGCGGTATCCCAGCCCGTCGCGGTCGCCCGCCTCGACGAGCGAGACCCCGCGGGACCAGCTGAAGGTCATGTGGGTCTGGTACGCGTGCCAGACGTTGACCATCGAGTCCAGCGCCGGGTCCGGGGTGCTGACCTGGAGCGTGCCGAGGCGCTGCGCCCACTCGGCCCGCAGGGCCTCGAGCTCCGCCGCGACCCGCTCGGGGGTGGCGTACTCGGCCATGACCGCGCGCCCCGGGGGCAGCGGCGTCTCGTCCGCCGCGGTGCCGATGCGGGGCCGGTCGTCGCGCCAGGGCTCGTCCGGGTGCCCGACGCCGAGGCAGAAGATCACCTGGCGGCGCTCCCCGGGTGCCAGCTCCAGCCGCACGTGCAGTGACGCGCACGCGTTGTCGCCGACGGTCTGCGTGCCCGCGCACTCGCCGCGCTCGACCGCGAGGGGCGCCGCCTGCGTCCGGTAGGGCCCGAGGAACGCGTCGCGGTCGGTGTCGAACCCGACGACGTCGGCGCCCGCGACGCCGAACCACAGGTCGCTCGTCGCCTCCCGGGTCGAGTTGCTCCGGTGGATCATGCCGTCCCGGTACGTGGCCCGGACCACGTACTGGCTGTACTGGAGGTTCTCCAGGTCCTGGCGGTAGGTCCACTCGTTGGCCAGCTCGGCGTAGGAGAGCACGGAGATCGTGCGGGGCTCCGGCCCGGGGTTGTGGACCTCGAGCGACCAGTACTCGAACGCCTGGCCCGACGGCACGAAGCACGTCATCTCGCTGCGGATCCCGCCGTACTCCGCCTCGAAGACCGAGTAGCCGAGGCCGTGGCGCACGCGCGCCGCGTACTCCCCGAGGGGCTTGCCGACGGGCTGCCACGACGCCGACCAGTAGTCCCCGGTGGCGTCGTCCCGCAGGTAGAGGAACCGCCCCGGCTCGTCGACGGGCACCCCGTTGAAGCGCATCCGCAGCACGCGGCCCGTGCCGCCGGACCGGTAGAACGAGTACCCGCCGGCGTTCTGCGTGACGATCCCGCCGTACAGCCGCGACCCGAGGTAGTTGATCCACGAGCGCGGGGTGTCCGGGCGCGTGATGACGTACTCGCGTGCCGCGTCGTCGAAGTGGCCGTACCGCGTCACGCCGTCACAGCTCCGCCGTCACGTGCACCGTCGCCCCGGCGGGCGCGTACGGCACCACCCGGCCCGCGAGCGGCTCGCCGTCCACGCTCAGCCGGGCCCGCGAGCCCGGGGCCCCGGAGTTGCGGACCGTGACGACGTAGGTGGCCCCGCGGGCGCGCCTGGTCACCGTGAACTCCGGCACGTCCGGGCCGAGCTGTGGGTCGACGACGAGGCCGTCGTGGTCGGCCCGCACGCCGAGCAGGTACTGCGACACGGCGACGAAGTTCCACGCCGCCGTGCCGGTCAGCCAGGAGTTCTTGGCCTCTCCGTGCCGCGGCGCCTCCTTGCCGGCGATCATCTGCGCGTACACGTACGGCTCGAGCCGGTGGACCTCGCTGATCTCCTCGCGGTAGGCGGGGGCGGTGCGCCGCCAGTAGTCGAAGGCGCGGTCGCCCCGGCCCAGCACCGTCTCCCCGATGACCACCCACGGGTTGTTGTGGCAGAAGATGCCGCCGTTCTCCTTGTAGCCCGGCGGGTAGGTGGTGACCTCGCCCATGTTCACGCGGTAGGTGCGGTACGCCGGGTGCTGGAGCACGAGGCCGTGCGGGGTGCCGAGCAGCTCGCGCACCGAGTCCAGCGCCGCGACGGCCCGGCTGGACCGCGACTCGTCGGTCGTCGGGTCGGCGCTCTCGACGCCGATGCCGGCCATGACCGCCAGTCCCTGCGGCTCGATCCAGATCTGCCCCTCGGTGTCGGCGTGCGTCCCGATCGGCGCGCCGAAGTAGTCGTACGCCCGCAGGAACCAGCTGCCGTCCCAGCCGTGCTCGGCGACGGCGTCCCTCATCTCGCCGACCGCCTTGCGGGCGTCCGCGGCGACGCCCGCGAGACCGCGCCGCTCCGCGATCACCGCGTACTCCTCGCCGTAGAGCACGAACTGCGCGGCGATGAACACCGACTCGGCCACGCCCCCGGACTTGTTCTCGGTGGTCTGGAACGACTCGCCCGGCGTGGTGGAGAAGCAGTTGAGGTTGAGGCAGTCGTTCCAGTCGGCGCGACCGATGAGCGGCAGGCCGTGCGGCCCGCGCCGGTCGACGGTGTGCTGGAACGAGCGCGTGAGGTGCTCGAACATCGTGTCGGCGAGGGCGTCGTCGTTGTCGAAGGGCACCTGCTCGTCGAGGATCGACCAGTCGCCGGTCTCCTTCAGGTACGCCGACACGGCGGCGATGAGCCACAGGGGGTCGTCGTTGAAGCCCGAGCCGACGTCGTAGTTCCCGCGCTTCGTCAGCGGCTGGTACTGGTGGTAGGCCGAGCCGTCCGGGAACTGCGTCGCGGCGACGTCGAGCAGCCGCTCGCGCGCCCGCTCGGGGACCAGGTGGACGAACCCGAGCACGTCCTGCGTGGAGTCGCGGAAGCCCATGCCCCGCCCGACGCCGGACTCGAAGTACGACGCCGACCGCGACATGTTGAACGTGACCATGCACTGGTACTGGTTCCAGATGTTGACCATCCGGTCCAGGCGCTCGTCGGTCGAGGAGACGGTGTACGTGCTCAGCAGGTCGGTCCAGTACGCGCCGAGCTCGGCGAACGCCGCGTCCGCCTGCTCCGTCGTCGCGAACCGGGCCAGCAGCGCGTGCGCCGGCTCCTTGTTGATCACCTCGTGGGCGTCGTCGGCCCACTTCTCCTCGTCCGGGTTCTCCAGGTAGCCGAGGACGAGGACCAGCGTGCGCGACTCCCCCGGGGCGAGCTCCAGCGAGATCCCGTGGGACCCGATGGGGTACCACCCGGAGGCGACCGAGTCCGCGGACACCCCGGCGGCGGGCACCACGGGCTCGTGCAGGCCGTTGTACAGGCCCACGAACGTCTCGCGGTCGGTGTCGAAGCCGTCCGCACGCGTGTTCACCGCGTACACCGCGTAGTGGTTGCGGCGCTCCCGGTACTCCGTGCGGTGGTAGATCGCCGTGCCGTGGGGGCCGTCCTGCTCGACCTCCACCTCCCCGATCGACAGGTTGCGCTGGAAGTTCGTCTGGTCGTCGAGGGAGTTCCACAGCGCGAACTCGACGAAGGTGAACAGGCGCAGCGACTTCGGGTCGTCGGTCGTGTTGGTGACCGTGACCCGCTGCACCTCGGCGTCGGTGTCCACGGGCACGAAGAAGAGCGACTCCACCCGCACCCCGCCGCGCTGGCCGGTGATCCGCGTGTAGCCGAGGCCGTGCCGCGCCTCGAAGTGCTCGAGCTCCGCCTTGACGGGCAGGTAGGACGGCGTCCAGACGTCGCCGCCGTCGTTGACGTACAGGTAGCGGCCGCCGGCGTCGGTGGGGACGTTGTTGTAGCGGTAGCGCGTGATCCGGCGCATCCGGGCGTCCCGGTAGAAGGAGTACCCGCCCGCCTGGTGGCTGATGAGCGAGAAGAACCGCTCCGAGCCCAGGTAGTTGATCCACGGGTACGGGGTGTGGGGCGTGGTGATGACGTACTCGCGGCTCGCGTCGTCGAAGTGCCCGAAGCGCATGACGGGGCCTCTCCTGAGGTGTCGGACGATGGTGGTGCTCGGGAGTGCGGGGTGGTGCGGGTGCTGCTGTGCGTCCGGCGACGACGGCGTGACGATCGGGCGTGCTCGTGGCGGCGGCGCTCCGCCCGTCGGCGCCGGCCGGCGGAGGTGCCGACGGGGCCCGGCTCGTGCGAGAGCGCTCCCACTTCCTCTCCATCCTAGCCCGGCCCGTGGCGTGGGAGCCAAGGACCACGGGGGTGACGTGCGTCGCGTCGTCCTCGGCGGCCCGTGGTCGGCCGCCGGCCCGCGCGGGCCCGACGTTGGTCCCCCTTGTGCGACGCGGTCGCGTGACTAACCTGCACCGGAAGGGCCACTCCAACGAGGGAGAAGAATGGACACCACCACCATCCGGAATGTGGCCCTGGTGGGCCACAGCGGTGCAGGCAAGACGACCCTGGCCGAAGCCCTCCTGCACCGGGCTGGGGTCGTCCCGCGGCTGGGTCGCGTGGAAGAGGGCTCCACGGTGTGCGACACCGAGCCGGAGGAGATCAAGCGCGGGATCTCCCTGTCCCCGGCGGTCGCGCCCTTCACGTGGAAGGCGACCGACGGCCGCGAGTACCTCGTCAACCTCATCGACACCCCGGGCTACGCCGACTTCGCCGCGGGCGTGGACGCGGCCCTGTCCGTCGCCGACCTCGCGCTCGTCGTGGTCAGCGCCGTGGACGGGGTCGAGGTCGGCACCGAGATCGTCTGGAAGCAGTGCGAGCAGCTCGGCCTGCCGCGGATGATCTTCCTGACCAAGGAGGACAAGCCGCGCGCCGACTTCCACCGGGTCCTCGAGCAGCTGCGCGCCACGTTCGGCAGCGGGATCGTCCCGCTCGAGCTGCCGCTCGGCGAGGAGGACGCGTTCCACGGCGTCGCCGACGTGCTCACGGAGGAGGGCTACGCCTACGACGGCGACGGCACCCACCACACCGAGGCGCTGACCGGCGACGTCGCCGAGGAGGAGAAGCGCCTGCACGACGAGGTCGCCGAGGAGATCGTCTCCGGCGACGACGAGCAGCTCGAGCGCTACCTGTCCGGCGAGGTCCCGACCGCCGCCGAGCTCGAGCGCGCGCTGGTCCACGAGGTGCGCGACGGCGCGGAGTTCCCGCTCCTGGTCGGCTCCGCGGCGACCGGCGTCGGCATCGACCGCCTGGCCGACTACCTCTGCGAGCTGGCGCCGTCGCCCGCGGACCGGCCCGTCACCGTCCACGCCGGCACCCCCGACGGCCCGGAGACCGAGGTCGCCGCCGACCCGGCCGGTGACCCGCTCCTGTACGTGTTCCGCACCGTGGCCGACCCGTTCGTCGGGCAGGTCTCGATGTTCAAGGTGCTCTCGGGGACCGTGCGCAACGAGGACCGGCTGGTCAACGCGGTCACCGGCACCGAGGAGCGCATGCACGGCCTGTTCCGCATGCGCGGCAAGGAGCACACGAACGTCGAGCAGCTCGTCGCGGGGGACATCGGCGCGGTCGCCAAGCTCGCCGCGACGCCGACCGGCTCCACGCTGGCCAAGCGGGGCATGACCGTGCACGTCACCGGCCCCGCCGCCCGCTCCACGCCGTACGCCCTGGCCCTCAAGCCGCTGACCCAGGCCGACGACGACAAGCTCTCCTCGGCGCTGCAGCGGCTCGTCGGCGAGGACCCGAGCCTGGCCATCGACCGCAACGACGCCGGCCAGACGATCCTGCGGGGCACGGGCGACACGCACATCGCCGTCGCGCTCGAGCGGCTCGCCCGCAAGTTCGGCGTGAACGTGGTCACCGAGGACGTCCAGATCGCGTACCGCGAGACGATCACGCGGACCGCCGAGGCCGAGGGGAAGCTCAAGAAGCAGTCGGGCGGCCACGGGCAGTACGCCGTCTGCCAGCTGCGCATCAGCCCGGCCGACCGCGGCGAGGGCTCGGCCTTCATCGACTCGATCGTCGGCGGCGCCATCCCGCGCAACTTCATCCCCGCGGTGGAGAAGGGCGTGATGGAGCAGATGTCCCTCGGCGGCGTCCACGGCTTCCCCGTGGTCGACGTCAGGGTCGAGTGCTACGACGGCAAGTTCCACCCCGTCGACTCCTCCGAGATGGCGTTCCGCACGGCCGCCTCGATGGGCCTGAAGGAGGCGATGGCGAAGGCCGGTCCGGTCGTCCTCGAGCCCGTCTCGCTCATCACGGTGACCGTGCCGCAGGACCTGCAGGGCGACGTCATGGGCGACCTGTCCTCGCGGCGCGGGCGCATCGCCGGCACCGACGCGACCGGCGACGGGCTCAGCCAGATCCAGGCGATGGTGCCCGAGGCCGAGATCTCGCGGTACGTGGCCGACCTGCGGTCGATGACGGGCGGGCGCGGCACGTTCACCACGCAGTTCGACCACTACGACGTGGTGCCGAGCCACCTGGTCGACAAGATCGCCGCGGCGGCGAAGGAGGCCCGGGAGGGCTCCTCCGCCCACTGAGGCACCGAGGACCGAGGTGGCGCGCCCCGTGGGTGCGCGCCACGGGAGGTCGGCCGCAGCCCCTGCGGCCGACCTCCCGCGTGTCAGCGCCCCGCACCCGTCGCCGGGGGCTGCGGCGCCGCGTGTGCGGGGTCCGGCGG
>JAEZAR010000152.1 GCA_023430425.1 Actinomycetes bacterium
CGCTGGTGCCGGGCCCGCCCGGCGTCGACGGTCCCCCCGAGCCGGCGCCCGTCGAGCCGCGGGCGGACGCCTCGTGATGCGGACGGGTGAGCGCCGGGACCTCCCGGCGCTGCGGCCGCGCTGGTCCCGGTCGTCCCGGGGCACCCGCTGGGGGGCGGTCGCCGCGATCCTCGGCCTGTTCGTGGTCACGCTCGCGTTCCTGGTCACGCGCACCGGCGGGACGCTGCTCGGCGACACCACCGTCCACCCGGTCTCCGTGGAGCTGCTCGGGCAGATGGCCGACGGGGACCGGGTCGTGCAGCCCCTGGCCGCGACGCAGGACCGGCTCGCCGCGGTGCAGCTCCGGCTCGGCACCTACGGCGGCGCGGCCGACTGCACCCTCGACGTCGCGCTGCGCGAGGACGACGGGGACCCCGCCGACGCCACGGGCCCGGTCGTCGCGCAGCGGCAGTGGTCCTGCTCCGACCTCGCCGACTCGGCCCCGATGGAGCTGCTCACCTTCGAGCCGGTCGCCGACTCGGCGGACCGACGCTACGAGGTGGTGGTCGAGCGGGTCGACGGCCGGGACACCCCGGGCGCCGTGCTGTGGGCGAGCCAGCTGCGCGAGGGGCTCGAACCCGCCGTCGTCGGCGGCGAGCCGTCCGACCTCGCCGGCGACGTGCGGCCGCTGTACGACCCGCAGCCGCGGTGGTGGGACCACCTGGACGAGATCACCGACCGGATGGCCGACTACGGTCCGTCGTGGGCGACCGCCGGGGCGTTCGCCATGCTGCTCCTGGTGCTCGCGGTGCTCCTGGGGCTGCTCCCGCTCACCGTCCGCGCCCCGCGCGCGCTGCTCGTCGTCGTCGCCCTCCTCGCGCTCGTCCGCGGGCTGGTGTGGGCGGCCGCGGTGCCCGCCTTCGGCGGGATGGACGAGCCCGCGCACTTCTCCAACGTGCAGTTCATGGTCGTCGAGCAGGACCTGCCCGGCCAGGCCGACAACCCCCACACGTACAGCGACCAGGTGAACGTCGCCCACGACCACCTCAACCTCGTCGCGTCGCCGCCCGGGGACCGGCCCGACTACAGCGAGGCCGGCGAGGAGCGCACGACCCGGGTCATCGAGGACGCCGCCCAGACCGGCGGTGGGGGCGGGCCCGCCGCCGCGTACCCCCCGCCCTACTACCTGGGGGCCGCCGCGCTCACCGCCACCGCCGGCGACTCGTTCTTCGACCAGGTGATGGCCGCGCGGCTCTGGTCGGTCCTGCTCGGCGTCGGCGCGGCCGTCCTCCTGCTGCTGCTCGGGCGCCGGCTGTTCCCGCGGAGCCCGCTCGCGCAGGTCGGCTTCGCCGCCGCCGGGGTGCTCCAGCCGATGGCGAGCCACCAGTTCGCGATCGTCAACAACGACGCCTGGGTGATCCTCATGGGCTTCGCAGGGCTCCTGGTCGCCCTCGACCTCGCCCGGCGGCCCAGGGCGCCCTGGCTCGCCCTCGCCGCGGGGCTCATCATCGGCGGCGGCCTGCTCGGCAAGCCCTTCGGCATCGCGGTCGGGCTGCCCCTCGCCGTCGGCTGGCTGGTCGGCAAGGTGCGCTGGCGCGTCAGGTCCTGGCGCACCCTGGCCGGCGAGGCGGCGCTCGTCGTCGTGGGGTTCGCCGCGACCTACGGGCTGTGGCGCGTGGTCGCAGGTGCGCTCGGGATCGCGGCGCAGCGCGTGCCGGTGCTCGAGCACGACGGCCTGACGCTGCGCGAGTTCGCCGGCGCCTCGCTGCGGGGCGCGCGGTGGATCTGGGGCAGCCAGATGTGGGGCAACTTCGGCTGGGTGCGCATCCCGTTGCCGGAGCCGATCCCCACGCTGATCTTCGCGGGCCTGCTGGCCGTGGGGATGGCGGTGCTGGCGTGGGCGTTCCTCGTGCTCGACGAGGCCAGGCTGCGCCGGCGGACGCGTCGGGCGGGGGCGGCCCTCGACCCCGCCCTCGACACCCCTCCCGGCGCCACAGCCAGTCCCGGGAGCCGACACGACACCGCAGCCGAGGCCACGGGCGCCGCCACCCTCGACGGGCGCGTCGACGAGCGCGTCGACGAGCCCGGCGACGAGCCCGACGACGATCCCGACGACGCCCCGGACGAGGCCACGCTCGACGCCCGGATCCTCGTGTGCGCGGCGTTCGTGGGCGGCATGGTCGTCACGCTCTACGCCGCGGCGTGGATCTACTACTCCTCGACCGGCCGCAACGACCTGCTCCAGGGTCGGTACGCGCTCATGGCCCTGCCCGCCGTGCTGGCCCTGCCCGCGCTCCTGCTCGAGCGCTTCACCCGCGGCCGGGTCTCCCCCGCCGTGGTCACCGTCCCCCTGGCCGTGACGATGGGGGTGCTGACGCTGCTCGGCCTCAAGCGCGTCCTCGAGGCGTTCTACGGCTGACGGCGCCCGCCGCCACGGGCGGCCGCCGTCAGCGACGCGTCACCGGAAGTAGCCGACGACGTCGAGGATGAGCTGGCTGCGACCCTGGTCGTTGTAGAGCTGGACCGCGCCGCCGGCGCCCACCCGGACCACCACCGCGTTGGCCTGGGTGCGACCCGCGCCGCTGTTGAGGTCCGACGTCGGCGTGAGCGGCAGCCCGGCGGGCCAGATCCGCGCGTGCGTGACCGGCGCCGTCTGCTCGGTCGCGGTCAGCGTGCCGACGACGGCCGTGGCGTCGGCCGGCACCTGGCCGCCGACGACGCCGACCGTGCGTGACTCGCGCGGGCCGAAGGCTGCCGAGGGCCGGGTGTCGAGCAGGCGGGTCGGCTGGACGGGGGTGAACAGGTCCCCGTCCGCCGCGCCCGGTGCGCCGTACCAGCCGACCACGTCGACGACCACGTGCGCCGGGCCGCCGCGCAGCCGCACGGTGATGGTCCCGTCGACCACCGGCACGACCGCCCGGTTCGCCACGTCCCCGCTCGTGCTGAGGTTCACGCTCGACGTCGCCGGGACCTCCCCGCCGCCGTAGGCGACGACGTACCCCGGCCCGGCCGCCGTCGGGGTCGTGAGGTTGACCGCGACGGCGCTCACCGAGGCCGGCGGCACGCCGAGGACGGCCGCGACGTCGACGACGCGCGCCGCGTCGCCGCCGAGGGCCGACCCGCCGCCCGCCCGGGTGTCCAGGGCGCGCACCGGGTCGACCGGGGTGTACCGCGCCGAGCCGGCGGTGTCGGTGGTGTAGTACCCGAGCACGTCGACGATGTAGTGGAGCGTGCCCGCCGCGTTGTAGACGCTGACCTTCCCCTCGCCGCCGACGCCGACGGTCACCATCGCGGCCTGGGTGCGGCTCGCGTCGGTGTTGACGCTCGAGGCCCCGGGCATGGGCGCACCCGCCGGCCAGACCCGCAGGTGCGTGTGGGTGGTCGCGTGGACCGCCGTCACGTTGAGCGCGACGGCGGTGGCGTCGGCCGGGACCCCGGCGCGCCCCGCGACCACCACGTCGGCCCGCTGGCCGGGCCCGAGCGCCTGGAACGAGGTGCGGGTGTCCACCAGCCGCGTCGGCGGCACCGGCACGTACCCCCCGTCGCCGCGCAACGGGACGGCCGTCACGGCGGGCGGGTCCGCCGGGCGCAGCACGGTCACGGCGGTCCGGAACGGCGGCGCCACGTTGCCCGCGCCGTCGACGGCGGAGAGCACGAGGTCGTAGACGCCCGGCCCGACGTACGGCGCGTCCGGCGTGGACCCCGCCCAGCCGCCGAACCACGTCGCGTTGAAGCGCTGGCCGGCCTGGGCGGGCCCGCTGATCGTCCACACGGTGGCCCCGGTCGTGCGGTCGGTCACCGTGAGGGTCCACGTCAGCGCGACGCTCGGCGTCACCCCGATGCTCATCTGGTCGCCGTGGGCGATCGTGGTGGCGGAGACGCCGGGGTTCTCCAGCACCGGGGCCACGAACCGCGGCCGCCACCACGACGACCGCAGCCCGAAGGCCGGGGTGTTCACGTACGCGGTGCCCGTCGTGCACTCCAGGCGTACGCGGTTGATCCGCCCACCGAGCGGTCCGTTGCCGGTCCGGCTCTCGACGACGAGGTTGCGCAGCGTGCCGCCGGAGGGGCACGACTGCTGGACCCGCGCGACGCTCAGCGTCGTGGTCCACGACGTCACGGTGTCCCCCGGGGCGCTGCCCGTCCACGGGTCCGCCTTGGCGACCTGGTAGGGGTAGCCACCCGCCGTCGTCCAGCCGCCGTTGGAGGAGGAGAACTCCGTGAACGCGATGGCGCCGCCGTAGGTGCGCACCTGGTGGGCCGTGGCCGCGATGGCGGCGTCGCTGTTCGGGTGCTCCCACGAGCGCGTGAGGGTGCCCGCCGTGTCCGCGTCCCCGCGCCCGTAGTAGACCTGGCAGGACGTCGTGTCGCACAGGGTGCTGCCGTGGGCGACCTTGTGCCAGGCGTACGACCGCGCCGCCACCGCCTGCGCCTGGAGCGCGGCGGGCTGCCAGCTCGCGGGCGACTCCCGCGGCACGACGCTCCTCAGGTACTCCTCCATCGGGAGGCTGTTCGTCACGTCGAACCCGTGGCCGCCGGTGGGCTCGATCCGGATGTCGCCGCGGTACCACCTGTGCAGACCGGCCCGGTTCGGGTAGGCCGCCGACGTCGGCGGCGCGGCGATGATCATGCCCTCCTCGCCACCGGACTCGAACCGGACCGCCGAGCCGGCACCCACCGTGTACGTGCGGGTGTCGAGCACCGGCCCGCCGAGGCTGGCCGACCGCCGCGCGGTGACCGTGGTGCCGTCCACCGTCACCGTCCAGAACCCGCTGGGCTCTGCGACCTCCTGGGCCAGCGTGCCCATCCGGATCGTCCGGCCGGCGGGCGCCCAGACGGTCACGCTCGTGCTCGGCGCGTAGTCCGCGAGCGTCGTCTTGACGAAGGGGACGCTCTGACCGCTCAGCGTCCGAAGGTCGGTGGTGACCGTGCCCGGGTAGTAGAAGTCGAGCATCTGGGCGGCGGTCACGCCCTGGAGGGCGGCGGCCTGGGTGCCCCACTGCGACATGCCGCGGCCGTGCCCGTAGGCGCGCCCGTCCACGGTCCAGGCGCCCGACGCCGGCGCGGGGTACACCTCCTCGGCCGCCCCGGCGGGGGCGGCGACGGCGGTCAGGCCCGCCACGACCAGCGCGACCGCCAGGAACGGGCGGATGGCGTCTCGCGTGCGCATGTCAGGTCCCCCCCGGGCCGGTGCCCCGCCCCTCGTCGGGCGTGCCGTGCTCTCATCCTCTCGCACGCGACGCGCGGCGGCGGACGACGCCGGTCACCTCGCGGGCGACCCCGCCGACCCCGGCGGCGCGGTAGATCCGGCCGACCGCCTCCGCGTGCCGGACCCCGGGCAGCTGCCGCCAACGGGGCTCCGGGTCCGCGCGGTAGGCCTCGACCCAGTGCTGCGCGGCGGGGGTGAGCGGCTCGGGGTCCACCACGGGCACCCACGTCGACGACCGCCGCTCGCGGCCCTCCGCGACGAGCTCGACGGCGTCCGCGAGGATCTGCCGGTACACGTGGCCCTGCACGTGCGGGGACAGGGTGAGCATGGCTTCCCGACGCGCCTGCGAGCCGACCCGGGCGCGCTCCAGCTCGTCGTCGAGCAGCCGGCCGATCGCTGCCACCCAGTCCTGCGTGGTGACGGCCAGGAGCCCGGTCCGTCCGTCGTCGACCGCCTCGACGAACGGCTGCGTCGGCGAGGCCACCGTCGGGGTGGCGACCATCGCCGCCTCGAGCCACTTGATGGCCGACTTCGCCTCGTTGAAGATCGACCCGGGCACGAGCGGGGCGAGGTTGACGTCCACGTCGCGCAGCACGCCCATGAGCTGCTGCCAGGGCATCAGGCGCAGCCGGCGCACGCGCGGGCCGACGACGTCGAGCGCCGGCGTCGTGCGCAGCGTCCCGCCGAGCCAGAGCTCGACGTCCGGCCGCGCCCGCATGACCTCGATCACCGCGGGCTCGACGTGCGCCCAGTCGGCGTCGTGCGTCGTGGTCCCGCTGAAGTACCCGATCCGCAGCGGCCCCCGGCGCCGGGCGCGCGCGCGGTGCCGGTCGCTGACCGTGACGACGGCGCGGCCGACCCCGTTGCGGAACTGGCGCACCGGGAGACCCGTGACCGCCGCGGCGTGGTCGCACAGCGTCCGCGTGCTGCCGACGTAGAGGTCGGCCAGCTCCATGGTCGTGCGGTACCGGGCGACGCCGCGCCACCACATCTCCTCGGCCTCCGGCGTCAGGCTCGCCAGGCCGGGCACGGAGCCGCGCAGGTCGGGGTCGAAGATGAGGTCGTCGACGTCGAAGACCACGGGGACCCGCGGGCGGCGCTCCTTGAGCGAGGCCACCAGCCGCACGAGCTCGGCGGTGGCCGGCACCCGGTACAGGACGACGGCGTCGACGCGGTCGAGGAGCGCCGGCAGGCGCGGGTCGCGGTAGTGGCGCACCTGCGAGCGCACGCCGTCGGCGGCGAGCGCCTCTGCGGCGAGGTGCACGCGGTAGCGCAGCGGGGCGCCGTTGATGCCGA
Organism: Actinomycetes bacterium; assembly: GCA_023430425.1. The sequence goes on from JAEZAR010000152.1 coordinate 6,485, forward strand.
CGACGAAGAGCACCTCGCGC
>JAEZAR010000165.1 GCA_023430425.1 Actinomycetes bacterium
GGGGGGCGGCGCGGGCGGGGCCCGGGGCTGGCGCCGGGGCCCCGGCCGTGATCTGCGAAGACATACCTCGACGCTACAGGGTCTGAACCGCTGCGTTGATGGCGTCGACGATGCCCTGCGGGGAACCTGCGCCACCGAAGAGGTTGACGATCGCCTCGTTCATCGCGCCGCCGACCACCGGGCCGTAGGAGGTGTCGAGCCACAGCTGGACGTACGTCGCGCTGTTCAGGCCCTCGAGCACCATCTGCAGGTTCGGGTCGGTGATGGAGTCCTGCGCCGCCGGGACGACCGGGAGACCGGCACCCGACTCGCCGAACCGACGCTGCACGTCCTCGGAGAGGATGTACTTCAGCAGCTCGACAGCGGCGTCAGGAGCCTGAGCCGAGACGGAGAAGCCGTCGCCGCCACCCAGGGCCGCGGTCGGGTCGCCGCCGGTGCCCTCGATGCCCGGGAAGTTGAACCAGCCGAGGAACTCCGGCGGGGTCGCGTTCTCGTCACCGGTCTCGTCGCGGAGGATGCCGCCCATGACACCGGGGTTCCAGTGGCCCATGAGCTCCATCGCGGCCTGACCGGTCGCGACGAGGCCGGCCGAGGAGCCCGCGCCCTGCTGGGCGGAGGTGGCCAGGTAGCCCTCGTTGAACGGCTCGGAGGCGATGAACTCGCCGAGGAGCTCACCGGCGTTCACGAAGCAGGGGTCCTCGAACTCGAGGTTGGCCTGGGCGTTCTCCAGGACCTCGGGCGGGCACGACTTCAGGGCGAAGTTGTACCAGTAGTGCGCAGCCGGCCAGCCGTCGCCCGCACCCACGGCGATCGGGGTGATCCCCGCGGCCTTGAGGGCGTCGATCGCGGCGTACAGGTCGTCGAGGGTCGTCGGGGGCTCCTCGATGCCGGCCTGGGCGAAGAGGTCCTTGTTGTACCAGAAGCCCTCGATGCCGAACTGGAACGGCAGGCCGTACGTGCGGCCCTCGAGCTGCCACGGCGACACCGTGCCGCCGATGGCCTCGATCTCCTCGGCCACGTCGTCGGTGATGTCGCGGACGTAGCCCGCCTCCACCTGGGCCGCGAGCTCGCCGGCGCCCCACTGCTGGAACACGTCCGGCGGGTCGTTCGACCGCAGGGCGTTCGGGATCAGCGTGCGCTGGAGCTCCTCGTTCTGGAACGCCTGCACGTCCACGGTCACACCGGGGTTGGCCTCCTCGAACTCGGCGGCCACGTCCTCCCAGAGGCCCAGCAGGGGCTCGCCCGTGCCGTTGTGCCACCAGGTGATGGAGACCTCTTCGGCGTCCTCACCGCCGGTACCGGGGTCGGTCGTCTCCTCGGGGTCTTCGTTGTTGCCGCCACAGGCCGCCAGCACGAGAGCCATGCTGGCAGCGAGAGCCACGGCAGAGCCGGCTCGGAATCTCGCCATGATGGTTCCTTAGGTCTTCGTCGACGCTCGGACGCCCGGCAGTCTGGCACGCACGATTTTGGGGTGTCAATCGATTTCGATATCGATATCAACACGGTAGAGTCACAGCCGTGGAACGCCAGGGACGGGTGACCATCAGCGACGTGGCACGCACGGCAGGCGTGTCCGTCGCCACCGTCTCCAAGGTGATCAACGGCCGGTACGGCGTCGCGCTCGCGACGTCGGCGCGGGTCCAGGAGGTCATCGACGAGCTCGGCTACGAGTCCAGCCTCGTCGCGAGGAGCCTGCGGAGCACCCGCACCAACGTCATCGGCATCCTCGTGGCCGAGTTTGAGCCCTTCAGCACGGAACTTCTCAAGGGGACGTCGAGCGCCATCGCCGACACGGGGTACGAGCTCCTCGCCTACTCCGGCGGCGGGCGCCACGGCGGCGCCGTCGGCTGGGAGCGCCGCTACCTCTCGCGTCTGTCGGGCACCCTGATCGACGGCGCGATCCTCGTCACCCCGACGGTCGTCGACGCCCACCCCGGGATCCCCGTCGTCGCCGTGGACCCCCACCGCGGGCGGACCGGCCTGACGACCGTCGACTCCGACAACATGCGCGGCGCCTGCACGGCGACGGAGTACCTGCTCTCGCTCGGCCACCGGCGCATCGGCTTCCTCGGCGGCCGGCCCGACCTGGAGTCGGCGCGGCTGCGCGAGGAGGGCTACCGCGCGGCGCTCGCCGCGGCCGGGATCGCCGTCGACCCGGGTCTGATCCGCGTCGGCGGCTACCGCCCCGACACCGCCGACCAGCCCGCGCACGAGCTCCTCACGATGCCGGACCGCCCGACCGCGATCTTCGCCGCGAACGACCTGTCGGCGCTGCGCACCATCGAGGTCGCCCGCGGGCTGGGCCTGCGGGTGCCCGACGACGTGTCGGTCATGGGGTTCGACAACGTGCCCGAGTCCGCGATGAGCACCCCGCCGCTGACGACGATCGCGCAGAACATCCGCCAGATGGGCTCGGAGGCCATCGCTCAGCTCATCGCGATGATGGACGGCGCGGCGGAGGGCGGCGCGCACGTGACGCTGCCGACCGAGCTCGTCATCCGCGCCAGCTGCCGCCGCGTCGGCTGAGCACCCCGCCCGTCAGGGCAGTCGCGTCCCCCGCCGGACCACGTTGACCGGCTCCCGGCCGGCCACGAGCGCCTCGAGCTGGCGGCGCAGCAGGTCGACCAGGCGCGGCGTCGTCGCGTCGGTGTACCCGCCGAGGTGCGGCGTGACGACGACACCGGGCGCCCGCCACAGCGGGTGGTCCGGCGGCAGCGGCTCCGGGTCGGTGACGTCGAGCGCCGCCCGCAGCCGGCCGCTGGTCACCTCGGCGAGCAGGGCCTGCGTGTCCACGACCTTCCCGCGCCCGACGTTGACGACCAGCGCGCCGTCGGGCAGCGCGGCGAGGAAGCCGGCATCGACGAGGTGCCGCGTCGCATCGGTGAGGGGCAGGGTGACGATGACCACGTCCGCCGTCGGCAGCAGCGCCGGCAGGTCCTCGACGCCGTGCACGTGCCCCTCGGGCTCCTCGCGCGGGGCGGAGGCGATCGGCACCACGTGCGCCTCGAAGGCGCGCAGGCGCCGGCCGACGGCGGCTCCGATGGAGCCGTAGCCGAGCACCAGCACACGGCGGTCCGCCAGGGAGGACCGCAGGCGGGGCGCCCACCTGCCCTGCGCTGCGTCACGCACGGCGTCGTCGATGCCGCGCTGGGAGGTGAGCGCCAGCGCGACGGCGAGCTCGGCGGTGCCCGCGTCATGGACGCCCCGCCCGTTGCACACCGTCACCTCGGCGCGCACGTGCCCCAGCGCGTGCTCGTAGCCGGCGCTGGGCAGCTGCACGACGGCGAGCCGCGGCAGGTCGGCGAGGCGCGCGAGCAGGCTCGGCGTCGCGCCGAAGCCCGGCACGACGACGACGTCCACGTCGGCCGGGTCGACCACCCCGCCCGTGGCCGGCAACGGCTCGGAGGCGTCCCAGAGGACCACCCGTGCGCCGTCGGGCAGCCCGGCTGCGCGGAGCCCGTCGAGGACCGCGGGCTCCGCCACCGTCATCGTGACCGTGCGGGCCGTCACGGGGTGCTGCCGTCGGGGTGCGCAGCCCGCCAGTCGTCCTCGAGGATCGCCATGACGATCGCGTCGCACCAGTACTCCCCGTCCCGGTGCGCCTCGCGCAGGCGGCCCTCCTCCACGAAGCCGAGGCTCTCGTAGAGCACGCGGGCGCGCGGGTTGATGCTGAGCACGTCGAGCGAGACCCGGTGCAGCCCGAGCCCGTCCGGCGGCTCGCCGAAGGCGTACGCGAGCACGAGCGAGATGGACTCGCTGCCGAAGCCGCGCCCGCGCTGGCCCGGCCGCATCGACAGCCGCAGGTTCGCGTTCCGGGAGTGCGTGTCCAGGTCGTTGAGCACGATCTCGCCCAGGTACTCGTCAGTGTCGTGGGTGACGGCCCAGTCGTGCCGGCCGTCCCGTTCGGCCAGGGAGGCGCACCACTCGCGCGTCTGCTCGTACGTCAGCTCGGCCGTCGTCCCGGTCAGCCGGCGTCCCTCGGGGTCGTTGACCATCTCCCACATCGCGCCGGCGTCGTCGGCTCGGATGGCCCGGAGGGTCACGAGCTCGCCACGCAGCGTGGGTGTCGGGTTCGCCATCGCGTCAGCCCTTCACGCGCTCGAGGACGAGCTCACGGACCCGCGCCGCGTCGGCCTGCCCGCGGGTGGCCTTCATGACCGCGCCGATGATCGCCCCGACCGGTCCGAGGTTGCCGCCGCGGATCTTGTCCGCCACGTCGGGCTGGGCCGCGAGGGCCTCGTCGACCGCAGCCACCAGGGCGCCGTCGTCCGAGACGATCTCCAGGCCGCGCGCGGCCGCGACCTGCTCCGGCGACCCCTCCCCCTCCAGGACGCCGGCGAGCACCTGGCGCGCGAGCTTGTCGTTGAGCCGGCCCGCCTCGACGAGCCCCTGCAGCTCGGCGACCTGGGCGGGCGTGACGGCCAGGTCCTCGAGCGCGACACCGCGCGCGTTCGCCGTGCGCGCGAGCTCACCCATCCACCACTTGCGGGCCGCCGCGGGCGACGCGCCGGCCGCGACGGTGGCCTCGACGATGTCCACGGCGCCCGCGTTGACGACGTCGCGCATCTCGGCGTCGGCGTAGCCCCAGTCGGCCTGCAGCCGGCGACGACGCGCGGCCGGCATCTCCGGCAGGCGTGCGCGCAGCGCCTCGACCCACTCGCGGCTCGGCTCGATCGGCACCAGGTCCGGCTCGGGGAAGTAGCGGTAGTCCTCCGCGTCGGACTTCACGCGACCCGGCGTCGTGATCCCGGTGTCCTCGTGCCAGTGGCGGGTCTCCTGCACGACGGCGGCCCCCGCGTCCAGCACGCCCGCCTGCCGCGAGACCTCGAAGCGCACCGCGCGCTCGACGGAGCGGAAGGAGTTGACGTTCTTGGTCTCCGTCCGCGTGCCCAGCGGGGCCTGGGGCGACGGGCGCAGGGAGACGTTGACGTCCGCACGGACGTTCCCCCGCTCCATGCGCGCCTCGGAGACCCCGAGCGTGCGGAACAGGTCCCGCAGCGTCTGGACGTACGCGCGCGCCACCTCCGGTGCCCGGGCGCCGACGCCGGTGATCGGCTTCGTCACGATCTCCACGAGCGGGACGCCCGCCCGGTTGTAGTCGACGAGCGAGTACTCCGCGCCGTGGATGCGGCCGGTCGCGCCGCCGACGTGGGTGTTCTTCCCCGCGTCCTCCTCCATGTGCGCGCGCTCGATCTCCACGCGCACGACCGTGCCGTCCTCGAGCTCGACGTCGAGCCAGCCGTCGAAGGCGATCGGCTCGTCGTACTGGCTGATCTGGTAGGCCTTCGGCAGGTCCGGGTAGAAGTAGTTCTTCCGCGCGAACCGGCAGAGCTCCGCGATCTCGCAGTTGAGCGCGAGCCCGATGAGCACGGCCCACTCGACGGCGGTCTCGTTGACCACGGGCAGCGAGCCGGGCAGGCCGAGCGAGACCGGCGTCGTCTGGGTGTTCGGGGGCGCACCGAACTCGGTGGGCGCGCCGTCGAACATCTTGCTGGCGGTGCCGAGCTCGACGTGGACCTCGATGCCGAGCACGGGGTCGTACCGGCGCACGGCCTCCTCGTAGTCGACCAGCGCGGTGGCCTCGGTGGTCATGCCGTCACCTCCAGCTTCGGGGCGCGGGCGAGCAGCGGACCGCCCCAGCGCTCCTCCAGGCGCGCCTCGAGCGCGGCCGCGACGCGGTAGAGCCGGTCGTCCGCCTTGGCGGGCGCGAGGACCTGGAAGCCCGCCGGCAGCCCCTCGTCGAGCCCGCTCGGCACGGAGATGCCGGGGACGCCGGCGAGGTTGGCCGGGATCGTCGCGACGTCGTTGAGGTACATCGCCATGGGGTCGTCGAGCTTCTCCCCGAGGCGGAACGCCGTGGTCGGCGCCGTCGGCGACACGAGGACGTCCGCCTGCTCGAACGCTGCGGCGAAGTCGCGCTGGACGAGCGTGCGGACCTTCTGCGCGCTCCCGTAGTAGGCGTCGTAGTAGCCGGCCGACAGCGCGTACGTGCCGAGGATCACGCGGCGCTTGACCTCGTCGCCGAAGCCCGCCCCACGGGTGGCGGACATGACGCGCTCCGCGGTCAGCGGCCCGTCGGCGGGCTCGACCCGCAGGCCGTAGCGCATGCCGTCGAAGCGGGCGAGGTTGCTGGAGGCCTCGCTGGGCATGATCAGGTAGTAGGCGGCGAGCGCGTACTCGAAGTGCGGGCAGCTCACCTCCACCACATCGGCGCCCGCCGCCTGGAGCAGCTCGAGGGCCTCCTCGAACCGTCGGCGCACGCCCGGCTGGTAGCCGTCCCCGCCGAGCTCGCGCACGACGCCGAGCCGCACCCCGGTCAGGTCGCCCGTCGCGCCGCGCCGCGCCGCACCCACCAGGTCGGGCAGCGCGTCGGGCAGGGACGTGGAGTCACGGGGGTCGTGGCCGCCGATGAGCTCGTGCAGGAGCGCCGCGTCGAGCACCGTCCGGGTCACGGGCCCGGCCTGGTCGAGCGAGGACGCCATCGCGATGAGGCCGTAGCGGGAGACGCCGCCGTAGGTGGGCTTGGTGCCCACGGTGCCCGTGACCGCCGCCGGCTGCCGGATGGAGCCGCCGGTGTCCGTCCCGATCGCGAGCGGCGCCTCGAACGCGGCGACGGCCGCGGCGCTGCCGCCGCCGGAACCGCCGGGGATGCGGTCCAGGTCCCACGGGTTGTGGGTGTTGCCGTACGCGGAGTGCTCGGTGGAGGAGCCCATCGCGAACTCGTCCATGTTCGTCTTGCCGAGGATCGGCAGCCGCGCCGCGCGGATGCGCTCGACGAGGGTCGCGTCGTACGGCGGCACCCAGCCCTCGAGGATCCGGGACCCGGCGGTGGTCGGCAGGCCCTTCGTGACGACGACGTCCTTGACGGCGATCGGCACGCCCGCGAGCGCGTGCAGCGGCTCGCCCGCGGAGCGCCTCGCGTCGACGTCCGACGCCGTCGCGAGGGCCTCGTCGGCGGCCACGTGCAGGAAGGCGTGCACCGCGCCGTCGACGGCGGCGATCCGGTCGAGGTGCGCCCGCGTCGCCTCGACGCTGGACACCTCGCCCGCCGCCAGCCGCTCCGCGAGGTCGGCCGCGGACAGCCGCGTCAGGTCGTCGCCCATCAGTCCTCCTCGAGGATCTGCGGCACCGCGAACCGACCGTCCTGTGCCGACGGCGCCGCGGCGAGCGCGTCGTCCGCGGTCAGCGGCGCCGTGGCCACGTCCGGCCGGAACACGTTGCGCAGCGGGAGCGGGTGGCTCGTCGCAGGGACCTCCGCAGTGGCGACGCGGCTCACGGTCGCGACGGCCTCGACGATGACGTCGAGCTCGGTCGCCAGGCGCGT
>JAEZAR010000183.1 GCA_023430425.1 Actinomycetes bacterium
GCGGTCGTGGAGCACATGCGCAACATCGCGCTGTCGACGACCGTGACGATCCTCGTGCCCGACGAGCGCCGCGCGAACGCCAACGGCCTCGTCGGCACCGTGCAGGGCCTGGCGTTCATCGTCACGAGCGTGCTCAGCGGCCTCTCGGTCGGCCTGCGCGGCATGGGCTGGACCCTTGCGATCGCGCTCACGCTCACCGGCGCCACCCTGGCCCACCTGCTGACGATCCGGTTCGCCGAGGACCGGGTCGCCGCCGCCCCCGCCGCGAGCGCCCGCGAGGCGATCGACCTGCGCGGCTCCATCCGCGTCGTCCACGCGGCCACCGGGCTGTTCGCGCTCATCATCTTCTCGACGTTCAACAACCTCATCGGCGGCGTCTACATGGCGCTCATGGACCCCTACGGCCTGGAGATGTTCTCCGTCGAGGCGTGGGGCCTCGTCTTCGCCGTCGCCTCGACCGGGTTCCTCGTCGGCGGCGCGCTCGTCGCGAAGTTCGGCCTCGGGCCCGACCCGATGCGCACGATGCTGCTCGTCGTCGTCGCGATGGGCGTGCTCGGCGCGACCTTCACCCTCCGCGAGTGGTGGCTGCTGTACGCCGCCGGGATCTTCGCCTACCTGTGCCTCATCCCGGCCGTCGAGGCCGCCGAGCAGACGGTCATCCAGCGCGTCGTCCCGCTCGAGCGGCAAGGCCGGGTGTTCGGGTTCGCGATGGCGTTCGAGACGGCGGCAGCACCCGTCACCGCCTTCCTCATCGCCCCGATCGCCGAGCTGTGGATCATCCCGTGGTCCCGGTCCGACGCCGGCCGTGACGCCCTGCGCCCGCTGCTCGGCGACGGCGAGACCCGCGGCATCGCGCTGATCTTCCTCGTGGCAGGCCTGGTCATGGTCGTCGCGGCCCTGCTCGCCTTCCGGACGCCGGTCTACCGCGCGATCTCGCGCACGTACCGGCGGGCGGCGCCCGACGCCGGTCCCGACGCCGGTTCCGCCGACGGCTCCGCAGACGGCCCCGACGCCGGCCTCGTCGCCGACCCCGCGCTCCCGACGGCGCTCACCTAGGCGGCGCTCGAGGAGCTCGTGCTCGGCCCGGCGTGACGGCGGTCGAGCTCAGCGCCCGGTCCGGCCGCCGTCACGGACCTGCTTCGCGACGCGGTGCCCGACGACGGCGCCGTAGACGGTGCCGGCCAGCATCACGAGCGCGGCGGCGAGCACCAGGCCGAACCCCCAGTCCGGGTACCCGGCAACCGCGACCGCCACGGCGACCGCCGTGAGCAGCAGGCACGCCATCGCCGTCCGCTCGCTCCACGGCAGCGCCGCCTGGTGCGCCGCGCGCCACGCCTCCGGCGAGGCCATCGTGGCCGGTGTCCGCATCCCGGCCACCTGGTTCGGCCCGAGGCTCCCGCGCGCCGCCGCCCGCCCGACGGCGCGCACCAGCAGGGCGGCGCCGCCCATGACGAGCGCGACCACCAGGACTGCGACGAGCTCCTCGGTCACGACTCCACCTTGCCCGGTCCCGCCGTCGGACGCAGCCGCCCACCATCGGGTCGCCGACCGCCTCCTGCCGGGGTGATCGACGCCACAGCCCGTGCCGTCGCGCCCAGGACGTCCTACCCACGGTCCACCGCACGGCCTCCGTGGAGGATCGAAACGATCCACGAGACGACCTCCACCGGCGCGGCACCGTCCCGCGCCGGACGAAAGGACCGGCGATGTCCGCGTTCACCCACGTCCTCGCCCCGGGCCGCATCGGCGGCCTCGAGGTGCCCAACCGCGTGATCATGCCGCCGATGGGCACCTCGCTCGCGGACGCCGACGGCCACTTCTCCGAGCGTCAGGTCGCCTGGTACGCCGAGCGCGCGGGCACGGGCGCCGGCCTGGTCGTCACCGAGCTCACCGCGGTCACCCGCGAGCTCGAGATCACCGCGGGCCTGGCGCACGCGGACTCCGACGCCGCGATCCCCTCCTTGCGCGCGCTCGCCGACGCGGTGCACGCCAAGGGCGGCACGCTCGCCGTCCAGCTCACCGCCGGCACGGGCCGCAACAACGGCGCGTGGACGCCGGAGCGGCCGCCCGTCTCGGCGTCGGACAACCCCAACTTCTTCGACCCGAGCGTCACCTGCCGGCCGCTGACCACCGAGGAGGTGCGCACGCTCGTGCGGCGCTTCGTCGAGGCCGCGGCGCGATGCCGGGCGGCCGGCGTCGACATGGTCGACCTGCACGGCCACACCGGCTACCTCATCGACCAGTTCCTCGGCCGGCAGTGGAACCGCCGCGAGGACGCCTACGGCGGGTCCGTCGAGAACCGCGCGCGCCTCGCGACGGAGATCATCGCCGCGATCAAGGCCGAGGTCCCCGGCCTGCCGGTGAGCTTCCGGCTGTCCGTCACGAACAAGATGGCGGGCTCGCGCGACGTCGCCGAGGCCCAGGAGATCGCGCGCCTGCTCGAGGCGGCCGGCCTGGACCTGCTCATGGCCGACGACGGCGCCTACGACGCAATGGACTGGGTCTTCCCGCCCTACTACCTCGGCGACGAGTGCATGGTGCCGTCCGCGCGGGCCATGAAGGAGGTCGTGTCGATCCCCGTGATGGCGGTCGGCAACCTCAACCCCGAGAGCGCCGAGCGCGTGCTCGCGGCGGGCGAGGCGGACTTCGTCGGCGTCGGGCGCGGGCTCATCGCCGAACCCGAGTGGGTGGCCAAGCTCGCCGACGACCGCCGCGACGACATCCGGCCCTGCATCAGGTGCAACCAGATGTGCATCGGCAACATCTTCGCCGGCCAGACCATCGGCTGCGCCGTCAACCCGCGCGCCGGGCACGAGCTCGAGCGACGGGTCGAGGCCACGTCCGAGCCGAAGCGGGTGGTCGTGGTCGGCGGCGGCCCCGCCGGGCTCGAGGCGGCGCGGGTCGCGGCGCTGCGCGGGCACACGGTGGACGTGTACGAGCGCGCGACGGAGCTGGGCGGCGTCCTCGCACCGGCCGCGACCCCGGAGTTCAAGAAGGAGCTGCGCGCGATGATCGGCTGGTGGGAGCGGCAGCTCGCCGACCTGCCGGTCACCGTGCACCTCGGCATCGAGGTCAAGCCCGACTCGCCCGAGCTCGAGGACGCCGACGAGATCGTCGTGGCGACCGGCGCGGACCCCGTGACGCTGCCGATCCCGGCCGCCGACGGCGCCGACGTGCTCGAGGTCGTCCAGGCACACCTGGAGCGGTCGCGGGTCGGGCAGCGCGTCGTCGTCGCGGGCGGCGGGCTGTCGGGCGCTGACCTCGCGCTCGAGCTCGCGCAGGAGGGCCACGAGGTCACGATCGTGGAGATGGCCGACGCCATCGCCGCGGACCTGCTCGCCCTCAACCGGATCTCGCTGCTGACCAAGCTGGCCGAGGCCGGCGTGCAGGTCCTGACCGGGCACCGGGTGACGTCGTTCGACGAGGGCGGGCTCGCCGCCGTCGGGCCGGACGGCGAGGTGCACCTGGCCGCGGACACCGTGGTGACCGCGTTCGGCGTGCGTCCCGACGGCGGCCTCGCGGAGGCGCTGGCCGACGCCGGCCGCTCGGTGCGCGCCGTCGGCGACTGCGTCCAGCCGGCGAAGGTCGGCGAGGCGATCAACGCGGGACACCTGGTGGGGCTCGGGCTCTGACGCGTCGGCCGCCCCCGCCGGGCTACGCGGTTCGGCCCATGGCGGGGCGCCGGGCACCGTCCCTACGGTGCCCGTCATGACACGACTCAGCCCGGGGAAGATCGGTGTCGCGCTCGCGGCGGTCCTGCTCGTCGCCGCGTGCTCGGGCGAGCCCGACGACGCCCCGGAGGAGCCTGTCGTCGAGCAGACCGAGGACGCCGCCGACGACGTCGAGGACGAGGCCCCCGCCGAGGAGCCCACCGACGACGCCGAGGACGAGGACGCCGACACCGAGGCGATCCACCGCACCGGGGACGGTGTCGGCTCCGGCTGGGTCCAGGTCGGGCCGTTCCAGTACCCGCTCACGGGCGGGGAGTGCCGGTTCGAGGGCACGGGCGGCGACGTCGGCGACCTCATGGCCGCCGGGGTCACCGCGACCGTCGACGTCGACTCCGAGGGCAACGACGAGGGCGTGGACATCGCGATGCGCGCCGACTCCACCTCGTTCGAGCTCGTGGGCGCGGAGGACCGCACGGGCACCTGGAGCGGGATCGCGGCGGCGGGCTCGGCGGAGCAGGACGACGGCACCGTCCTCGCCGAGGTCGGGTTCATGGGCGCGGCCGAGGACGGCATGACCGTCGTCCTGGCCAGCATCGTCTGCCTCGTCGAGTAGGCGTCGGGCGAGCGTCGGCGTCAGGCTCCCGCGCCCGACGCCGGGTCACCGTGCGCGGCGAGCACGCCCACCACGCCCGCCCGCGACTGCACGCCGAGCACCGCGAACACCGCCTCCAGGTGCTTGCGCACGGTCCCCTCGGCGATGCCGAGCCGCCGGGCGATCTGCTGGTTCGTGAGCCCGTCACGCAGCAGGAGGGCGACCTCCGCCTGGCGAGGGCTGAGCCCGAGCCCCTGCACGCACTCGACCGTCAGCCCGAGCGCCGGCCGCAGCCACACCAGGTGCGGCCCGACGGGCTGCCGCACGAGCCGCATCTCCAGCGGTGACCCGACGGCGAGGGCCACCGGGTCGCCGCGCAGCACCTGCCAGTACTCCTCGGGCCCCGGCGCGCCGGTGAGCAGCGGCGCGAGCGACGCGCCCACGCCCAGGTCCACCCGCGCCGCGGCCCCGGCCGCCTCGGCGACGTCGTTGGACTCCAGGACGACACCGTCGTCGTCCACCAGCACCACGGACCACCCGTGCCCGGACAGCACCGCCGAGGACCGCGCTGCGCGGTCGCCCGCCGTCACGAGGCGGTACAGGTTCACCAGGTGCGGGCGCAGGTGGGCGAGCAGCGCCCGCTCGCGCGCCGTGAAGCCGCTCCCGTCGCGGTTGACCGCGAGCCCGACGACGACGCCGGGCGGCGCGGGCAGCGTCATGACGATCTGGGAGTGGATCCCGTTCGGCGCGAAGAACTCCCGGTACAGGCGCGTGGTCGTGAACGAGCCATCGGGCGCGATGTCGTCCCAGGTGAGCGGGCTGCCGTCGCCGGTCGCCTCGAGGTGGGCCGGGACGGGGTGGTCGCCGGCGAGCTCCTGGAACACCGGGGTGTAGCGCTCGAACCAGGCCCGGCCGGGGTCGGGGTGGATGACGGCGGCCACCCGGCCGGAGAGCACGTTGAGCTCGTTGTAGGACGTGCTGATCCCGGGGACGAGCTCGAGCAGCTGCTCGCACACGGCCCAGCCGAACTCGTCGACGGTCGTCGCGGCACCGATCTCCGCGAGCGCCTCGAGCAGCCGGGCGCGGTCCTCGACGTCGAGCGCGGCCGGCGCGCCCGGGGCGGCGGGGCGGGTCATCGCTGGTGCTCCTCCACGGCGTCGGCGTCGGTCCGGCGGCGGCTGGCGTCACTATGGCACGGGCGCGTGCCTGGCACGGGCGCCACGGCGCGGGCGCGGCACGTCGGCAC
>JAEZAR010000206.1 GCA_023430425.1 Actinomycetes bacterium
CTCCTGCCCGGCTGGGCGCGCGCCGAGCTGGGCCTGCGCGGCTCGCGCACCCCGGCCCGGGCGCGGGGGGCCCGGGTGTCCGGCTCCGTCGTCACCCACCTCATCCGGTGGGCGCTCGCCGCGAACCCGCCGCCCCGGCCCGGAGCCGACGCGACGTCGACCGCGTGACGCCGACCGCGTGACGCCGAAGGCCACACGGGGCGGCGGTGGCGGCGGGATGATCGGCGCATGACGCAGACCCCCGCCGGGATGCCCGGCGACCTCGGTGCCGACGAGAGCCGGCCGACCGCCAGACCGACGTCCGCCGACGTCCCGGCCCCGGCCGCCGCGCCGCCCCCTCTCAGCACGTGGCTGCGCGCGCTGTGGGTGGGGTCGGTGGCGGGCGTCGTCGTGGGCATGCTGGTCGTCGGGAACGCCGTCACCAGGTCCCAGGTCGCGATGCTCGAGGGGGGCGGGTCCGCGCCGGCCGCGTACCTCGCGCTGGGCGACGCCCTCGTCCAGACGGCGGTGCTCGGCCTGCTCGTCAGTGCCGTGCTCACGTGGTGGGAGCGCCGGGACGCGCGCCTGCGGTGAGCGGCCGCGGAACGCCGGCGGCCCCGGTCAGTCCGCCGCGGCCAGGCGCAGGGTCTGCAGGCGACGCACGGCCAGCCACCCCGCTCCGACGGTGACGACGGCGAGCAGGGTGAGCCCGAGCGGCATCTCCACCGCCGAGCTCACGCCCCACCCGGAAGCCCGGAAGCCCAGCATCTCCTCGGCGGGCGCGAGCGCCCACTGGCGCACCGACACGTCGCGCACTCCGGGCACGTACCCCCCGAGCACCGACTCCCACAGGAGCGCGTAGAGCAGGCCGATGATGACCGCGTTGCGGGTGAGGACGGACAGCGCGACGAAGATCGTCGTGTAGGCGACGCCCGCGAGCAGGGCGGCCAGGCCGTACGCGGCGGTCAGGCGCAGCTCGACGTCGCCGGCGAGCGCGGCGCCCGCCATGATCGGCAGCACGGCGAACACGACGGTCGTGGCGAGGGCCACCGCGAGCTTGGCGAGCAGGATCGAGCGCCGGGGGACCGGCTTGGCGAGGAGGTAGACGATCGAGCCGTCGTCGATCTCCGGCCCGATCACGCCGGTCCCGATGAGCAGGCACATGAGCGGCAGCAGCGTGCCCATGGCGAAGTTGCCCGTCAGGCCCGACGACGCACCCGGCGACGCGTCGGACGCCCACCGCGTCAGGGCGGCGAGGGCGAGCAGGAGGACCGGCAGGACGACGAGCAGCAGCGACCGGCGCCGGCCCAGCAGGCCGCGGACGGTCAGCTCCATGACGACGGGGTTCATCGGGCCACCAGGTAGGCGAAGACGCTCTCGAGGGACTCGTCGGCCGGGGTGACCTCGAGCAGGCGCACCCCGGAGTCGCGCGCGAGCGCGGGCAGGGCGTGCACGAACCGGCCCCAGTCCGACGTCTGGACCGCGAGGGTGCCACCCGCGACCGTGACGCCGTCGGCGGCGCCGGCCGCGACGAGCGCGGCCGCGAGCCGCCGGTCGTCGGTGGACGTGATCGTGTACTGGTGCGGCCGCTCGGTCATCAGCCGTCGGATCCGCCGGTAGTCCCCCGACGCCGCGTGCCGCCCCGCCACGAGCACCTCGATGGTGCCCGCGACCTGCTCGACCTCCTCGAGGATGTGGCTGCTGAACAGGACGGTGCGTCCCTCGGCGGCGAGCCGCCGGAGCAGGTCCATGAGGTGCAGCCGCTGGCGCGGGTCCATGCCGTTGAACGGCTCGTCGAGCAGGAGCACGGCGGGGTCGTGGACGAGGGCGGTCGCCATCTTGACCCGCTGCTTCATCCCCTTGGAGTACGTCGCGATCGCCCGGTCGCTCGGCTCGAGCATCTCCACGGTCTCCAGCGCCCGGCGGGCGGCGGCCTCCGGGTCGGCGAGGCCGTGCAGGCGGGCGTTCGCGAGCAGGAACTGCCAGCCGGTGATCATGTCGTACATCGCCTCGGCCTCGGGCACGAGACCGATGGCCCGGTAGATCTCGGGGTTGCGCCACACGTGGCCGCCGTCGAGCGTGACGGTGCCGGCCGAGGGGGCGAGGAACCCGCCCATCATCGAGATCAGGGTGGACTTGCCGGCCCCGTTGGGACCGAGCAGGCCGGTGATGCCCGGACCGACCGTCATCGTGACGTCGTTGACCGCGACCACGTTGCCGTACCAGCGCGAGACGGCGTCGAGGACGATGGTGCTCATCTCGCGGCCTCCGCTCGTCCCGGGGCGAGGCGGGCGATCGTGCGCGGGCTCACAGCCGGCCCGCCTTCCGGTACCGGCGCAGCAGGAGCCCGCCGAAGGCCGCCAGCGCGACCACGTAGACGAGGACGAAGACGGCGCCCTGCCCGGCGTCCGTCGGGGCGAAGTCCGGGATGACCGGGTCGACGCCGAGCAGCCACACCGCGAGCCCGTCCACCAGCCGGTACGGGTCCATCGCGCCCGCGAGCGCGGCGAGGTCGCGCGCGTCCTCGCCGTAGGCGATCCCCGACAGCGCGAACGAGAAGCCCTGCACCACGATGAGCACGGTGATGATGGCGGCGACGCCGAGACCCCGGCGCGGGGTGAACGCCGCGATGGCCAGGGACACTGCGGACAGCAGCAGCGCGAGCAGCACCGCCATCGCGAGCCCGCCGGCCCACCCGACCAGCTGCTCGCCCGCGTCGAGCTCGGCGAGCAGCGCGCCGACGAGCAGCAGCGTCTGCGGGACCGCGAGGATCGCGAACACCGCGATCGCGAGCCCCCCGTAGCGCGCCGCGACGTAGTCCGTCCGCACGAGCGGTCGCGACAGGTACAGCGGCAGGACGCCGTGCCGCAGGTCCCGCGACACCGCGTACGGCGCGGCTCCCGCGACGAAGAGCGAGATCGGGACGTTGAACTGGTACAGGAACTGGGTGTACGAGATCGGCGGCTCGTCCCCGCCGGTGAGCAGCACCACCAGGCCGATGATGATCGGCGGCACCGAGAGGATGCCCACGAGCACCCAGGGCATCACCTTGCTGCGGGCGGGCCGCCCGATGCCGAAGATGCCGCGGATCGTGTCCACGAGCAGGGACCGCGCGACCCACCCCCGGCCGAAGCGGGGGCCGTCGTAGTGCCGGAAGCCGATGTCGTGGATGACGTCCGCGGGAGCCGCGACGTCGGGCGGCCGCGGGGACGACGGGGACGGCGGGGACGGCGGGGACGCGGTCATCGGGCCACCTCCCGGAAGAGCTCGGTCAGGTGGTGACGGCGCCGCTGCATGCGGACGAGACCGACGCCGAGGTCGGCCGCGGCCACGGCCACCGCGTCCAGCA
>JAEZAR010000239.1 GCA_023430425.1 Actinomycetes bacterium
GGCTCGCGGTCGCCACGGGGGCGGCGTCGCTCGCGCTCGCGCTCACCGTCGGCGCGGGTGTCGCGGTGGCCCGGCTCGAGCGTGCGCCCGCGGTCACGACACCCGCGGGACCGGGGACGCCCCCGGCCCTCGTCGAGGACCTGGCGCCCACGCCGACGCCCTCGGCCACCCCCGACGTGCTCGGGGCGGTCACGGTGGGCGAGGGTCTGCCGGCCGCCGAGCCCCTGGTCGAGGGGATGCTCGAGTCGGCCGGCCCGGGCTGGAGCCTGGTGCAGCACGAGCGCGCGGGGGAGGGCGAGCGTGCGCTGGTCTACCTCGCCTCCCCCGACGGCACCCTGTACGAGGTGCCGTCCCCGCCGACGTCGGCCCCAGCGGCGCCGGGGGCCCGCCCCTGGCTGTCCTCCTGGCTCCCGGGGACCAGGATCGTGCTGGCCACCACGGGCTGGCGCCTGTCGGAGATCGCGGTGCTCGACGTCCTGACCGGGGAGCGGTTCCTCACCGTGCCCCAGGCGGTCGACAGTCACCCGGACGCCCAGGTGTCGGTCGCCTTCGTGGGCGACGGCACGACCGACGTGCTCGCCGCCTGGACCTGGCTGGAGCAGGACCGCCTCGTCGAGCGCACCGTCCGGCTCGGCCTCGACGGGGCGGAGCGCGCGGCGACCGGCGAGATCGTGCTGGCGCGCGGGGCCGGGTACGGACCGCCCCTGGTGAGCCCGGACGGCTCCCGGGTCGTCCTGAACGCGGCGGCCGGGCCCCGGGTGCTCACCGCCGCGGACCTCGTCGACGCCGGCGCCGTGCCCACGCCCTACCCCCGTGCGCCCGAGGCGTGCTCCGTCGCCGGCTGGCTCGACGACGCGTCGGTGCTCCTGCAGTGCTGGCCGGACCCGGACGACTGGCCCGCGGAGTCGTGGCTCGTGCGGACGGACGGGACGACGGCGCCCGTCCGGCTCCCGGTCGGCACGGGCACCGCGTGGGCGGTCGGGGACGGGCTCGTGCTGGGCGAGCACGGCGAGCTGTCGTCGGCGACGGGCGCCGAGGAGTGGGGGCTGCGCCTGTTCCGGGCGGGCCGGGACGGCGGGCGCGAGGACTCACCGATGGTCGAGGGCCTGCCCTGGAGGGTCGCGGGCGTCGTGGACGGGGTCCTGCACGCCTACGACGCGCCCTACGAGGGCGTCTGGTTCGAGGGGCGGTACGAGGTGGTCGACCTGGCGACGGGGGAGCGCCGCACCGTGCTCCAGGCGGCGCCCGGCTCCGGGCTCGTGAGCGTCGTGCCCTGGGGCGCCCGGGGGCCCGGCTGGTCCGCCATGTGAGGGCTGTCGTGCGCGGTGCCCGCCGGCGTGCCGAGGGGGCGCGCGCGCTCGCGGGCGAGGGACCGGCGCCTCAGCGCTGGTCGAGGCGCGCCAGACCGCACGGCGCGGGGCCCTCGAGCCGTGCGCCGTCGGCCCCGAACCGCGACCCGTGCAGCGGGCAGTCCCACGACGCCTCGGCGTCTTTCCAGCGCAGCACCCCGCCGAGGTGGGTGCAGACCGCGCGGACGGCCCGCACCTGCCCGTCCACGCGGGAGACCCCGACCGGGACCGCGCCGTCGCGCCCGACGGCGCCCTCCCCCTCCCCGAGGGTCGACGGGTCGGGGGCGCTCCCGCGCAGCGCGCCGGCCCAGCCGGTCGCGAGGTGCCGCGCCACCTGCGCGTTCATCGACAGCGTCGAGGGCGTCTGTGCCGCCACGTCACCCCGCCACGGGTCCCAGTCGCGCGCCCACGGCACGTCGGAGCCCGTGAGACGGCCCGCGAGGGCGAGCGCCGCGGCGGTGCCGGCCGCGACCCCCCACTTCGCGAACCCCGTCGCGACGTGCACGTCGTCGGCCCACGGGTGGTAGCGACCGACGAACGGAAGCGCGTCGGGCGTGGCGTAGTCCTGGGCCGCCCAGCGGTGCGTCACCTCCACCACGTCCCAGTGCGCGCGCACCCAGGCCTCCAGGTCCACGAGGCGCGCGGCGACGTCGTCGGCCCGCCCCGCACCGAACCCGTTGCCACCCACCACGAGCACGTCGTCGTCGGCGGTCGAGCGGCGCACCGAACGGGTCGGGGCGTCGACCGACAGGTACATCCCGCGCGGGCGCTCGCCGCGCACCCGCACCGCGATGCACAGCGACCGCTGCGGCTCCAGGCGCGCGAAGAAGCCGGACCTGTCGAAGACGGGGGTGCCCGTCGCGACGACGACGTGGGCGGCCCGGACCACGCCCCGGCCGGCGGGGGACCGGGTGCCCACCTCGCGGGGGTTCCCGGTCGCGCTCAGCTGCTCGGCGCGGGTGGCCTCGTGGACGCGCACGCCCGCCCGGACGGCGTCGTCGAGCAGGGCGTGGAGGTAGGCCTGCGGGTGCAGCGCCAGCTGGCCGGGCACCCGCAGGGCGCCCGTGACGGGGAACGGGAGGTCCGGCCCGTCGTCGGGGTCGGGCGTCGGGCCTGCGTGGGAGTCCACCCAGGAGTCGGCGAGGCGCGGCGCCAGGCCCGCGGCCGCCATCGCCTGCGCCTCGTCGGCGAGGGCGGCGCGACCTTGGGCCGTCGTCGCGTAGGTGACCCCGTCGCACACGTCCAGCGGCACGGCCGGGCGCTCGGCCGTCGGCTCGGCCACGCGCCGGACGTGGTCCTGACCCGCCCGGTTGGCCTCCGCGTACCGCGCGAGGACGTCCGCGCCGTGGTGCGCGGCGAGCGCCGAGAAGCGGCTGCCCTGGACCAGGGTGGCCTTCGCGGTCGACCCGCCCGTCGTGCCGGCGCCGACGTGGCGCGCCTCCAGCACGACGACGTCGCGGCCCGCGCGCGCCAGCTCGACCGCCGTCGTGAGGCCGACGATCCCGGCCCCGAGCACCACGACGTCGGAGCTGACCGTGCCGGCGAGCGGCCCCGCGGCAGCGGCGGTCGGCGGCGTCGCGGTGTCGCGCCAGAGCGGGTGGGTGGTGCGCGGGCGGGCGTCCGGCGTCCTCGTCATGACCGCCAGAATTCACCCGCGGCTCCTCTGGCGCATCCGGGTCGCCGTGCCGAACCACCGGGCAGGAGGCGCTGACCCGGCCGCGCGTCGCGCAGGTGCCAAGGAGCCGTGGCGCACGGAAGGGGTGGCGTGGACCGGACGACCCGGGAGCTGTGGACGTCCACGCTCGCCCTCGGCGGGCCGGAGGCGTTCCGCCGGCTCTCCACCTGGGTGAACGGCGCGACCGCGGCGCTCGTGGGCGTCGCCCCGCTGCTCAGCCCCCGGCCGGCCGACGAGCGCGCGGCGTACCTGACGGTCGCGCTCGTCATCGCCCTGACGGTCCTGCCGCTCATGGCGCGCCGCCCGCTGCCGCGGCCCGGCGTGGGCCTGCTCGCCGTCGTCGTCCCGGCGGTCGCCGTCGCCGGGCTCCTGTGCGTCACCACGGTGGGCGGTGTGCTCCCGATCCTGTTCCTCTGGCCGTCCGTGGCGACCGCCGTGCTCGGCTCGCGCGCGGAGACGGCCGGCGTGCTCGTGCTCGTCGCAGGCGGCCTGGGCCTGGCGACCGGGCTGTCCCCGGACGCGCGGATGTCGCCGTTCGGCTGGCTGACGACCGTCGTCACCTGTGTGGGCTGCGCCGTGGCCATGCGCGTCGTCGCGGAGCGCAGCGACGCGCTCGTCCTCGACCTGCGGGAGCGGGCGCGCCGCGACCCGCTCACCGGCCTGCTCAACCCGGCGCGGCTTCGACGACACCCTCGGCGAGCTCTGGGCCTCGCCGTCGGAGGGGGACCTCGCCGTCGTGCTGTTCGACCTCGACCGGTTCAAGGCCCTCAACGACGCGCACGGGCACGCCGCGGGGGATCTCGCGCTGCGTGCCTTCGCCGGCGCGCTCGCGGGCGCGGTGCCCGACGCGGTCGCGGTCGCCCGGACGGGCGGCGAGGAGTTCGCGGCCGTCCTGCACGGCAC
>JAEZAR010000257.1 GCA_023430425.1 Actinomycetes bacterium
GCGCGCCTCCGGGGGCTCGGTCGCCCAGCCGGCGCTCTCCCGGCCGATGAGCGCGGTCCTGACGACGGCCCAGAGCGAGGCGCAGGCGCTCGGCGACGAGTACGTCTCGGCCGAGCACCTCCTGCTGGGCATCGCGGCCGGCTCCTCGCCCGCGGCCGAGGCGCTGCACGCCGTCGGCGCCACCCGCGACGCGCTCGCAGCCGCGCTGCCGACCGTGCGCGGCTCCGCACGGGTCACGACGCCCGATCCCGAGGGCACGTACAAGGCCCTCGAGCAGTACGGCGTCGACCTCACGGCGGCGGCCCGCGACGGCAGGCTGGACCCCGTGATCGGCCGCGACGCGGAGATCCGGCGGGTCGTGCAGGTCCTGTCCCGCCGCACCAAGAACAACCCCGTGCTCATCGGTGAGCCGGGCGTGGGCAAGACGGCGGTGGTCGAGGGCCTGGCCCAGCGCATCGTGGCGGGCGACGTCCCGGAGTCCCTGCGGGGCAAGCGCCTGGTCTCGCTCGACCTCGCGTCCATGGTCGCCGGGGCGAAGTACCGCGGCGAGTTCGAGGAGCGCCTCAAGGCCGTCCTGAACGAGATCAGGGACGCCGGCGGGCAGGTGGTCACGTTCATCGACGAGCTGCACACCGTCGTCGGCGCCGGCTCCGCCGAGGGCTCGATGGACGCGGGCAACATGCTCAAGCCGATGCTCGCCCGCGGCGAGCTGCGGCTCATCGGTGCGACCACCCTGGACGAGTACCGGGAGCGGATCGAGAAGGACCCGGCGCTCGAGCGCCGGTTCCAGCAGGTCTACGTCGGCGAGCCGAGCGTGGAGGACACCGTCGCGATCCTGCGTGGCCTGCGGGAGCGCTACGAGGCGCACCACAAGGTCGGCATCTCCGACGCCGCCCTCGTCGCGGCCGCGACGCTCGCGGACCGGTACATCCCGGCGCGACAGCTGCCCGACAAGGCGATCGACCTCGTCGACGAGGCCGCCTCGCGGCTGCGCATGGAGCTCGACTCGTCGCCCGTCGAGGTCGACGAGCTCCAGCGCGTGGTCAACCGGCTGACGATGGAGGAGTCCTACCTCGCCGAGTCCCAGGAGGCGGCCGACCCGGCCTCGCGCGAGCGCCTCGACCGACTGCGGGCCGAGCTCGCGGACCGGCGGGAGGAGCTCGCCGCGCTCACCGCCCGCTGGGAGCGCGAGAAGGGCGCCCAGAACCGGCTCGGCGACCTGCGTGCGCGCCTCGACGAGCTCCGCGTGACCGCCGACCGGCACCAGCGCGAGGGCGACCTGGCAGCTGCGTCCCGCGTGCTGTACGGGGAGATCCCCGCGCTCGAGAAGGAGATCGCCGAGGCCGAGGCCGCGACGTCGGACCCGGGCGCGGCGCGGGCCGCGGCCGCCGACGCCGGCCCCGGCGAGGCGCCGATGATCGCCGAGAAGGTGGGCCCGGACGAGATCGCCGAGGTGGTCTCCGCCTGGACGGGCATCCCCACCGGGCGCCTGCTCGAGGGCGAGACGGCCAAGCTCCTCGCGATGGAGGAGGTCATCGGGGCCCGGCTCGTCGGGCAGCAGCGCGCCGTCCGCGCGGTCTCCGACGCGGTCCGCCGGGCCCGCGCGGGGATCGCCGACCCTGACCGTCCCACCGGCTCCTTCCTGTTCCTCGGACCGACCGGCGTCGGCAAGACCGAGCTGGCCCGGTCGCTGGCGGACTTCCTCTTCGACGACGAGCGCGCGATGGTCCGCATCGACATGAGCGAGTACGGCGAGAAGCACTCGGTGGCCCGCCTCGTCGGCGCGCCCCCCGGGTACGTCGGCTACGAGGAGGGCGGGCAGCTCACCGAGGCGGTTCGGCGCCGGCCGTACTCGGTGGTCCTGCTCGACGAGGTCGAGAAGGCGCACCCCGAGGTGTTCGACGTGCTGCTCCAGGTGCTCGACGACGGCCGCCTCACCGACGGGCAGGGGCGCACCGTCGACTTCCGGCACGCGATCCTCGTGCTCACGAGCAACCTCGGCTCGCAGTTCCTCGTCGACCCGACCCTGCCCGACGACGCCAAGCACGAGGCGGTCATGGCGGCAGTCCGGGCGGCGTTCAAGCCGGAGTTCCTCAACCGCCTGGACGACGTGGTCGTCTTCGACGCCCTGTCGCTGGCCGAGCTCGGTCGCATCGTCGACCTCCAGGTGACGCGACTCGCCGCCCGGGTCGCCGAGCGTCGGATCGCGCTCGAGGTCACCGAGGCCGCGCGCGAGTGGCTCGCGATCGAGGGCTTCGACCCGTCCTACGGCGCGCGTCCGCTCCGGCGGCTCGTCCAGCGGGAGATCGGGGACCGCCTGGCCCGGATGCTGCTCGCGGGCGAGGTGCACGACGGCGGCGCGGTACGCGTGGACCGGCCGGCCGACGCCGCGGTGCCGGGGCTGGAGCTCACCGCCGCCTGAGCCGCGGTCCCGCACGGCCCGGCCCGCCCTGGCCTGCCGGGGACCTGCCCGGGGGCGGCACGTGTCCCGGGCGGCGGGCGCCGCAGCGCGACGAGGGCTACCGTCGTGCCGTGCGCTGGGAAGACGTCGACGCTGTCCTCTTCGACCTGGACGGCGTGCTGACGCCGACCGCGGCCGTGCACATGCGCGCGTGGGAGCGCATGTTCGCGCAGTACTTCGCCGAGCACCGGATCTCGCCCCCGTACACCGACGCCGACTACTACACCCACGTCGACGGTCGCCCCCGGTACGACGGCGTGCGCGCGACGCTGGCCTCGCGGGGCGTCGTGCTGCCGGAGGGAGCCCCCTCCGACCCGCCCGGGCACCAGACCGTGTGCGGCCTCGGCAACACGAAGAACGCCCTGGTCAACCAGCTGCTCGCGGAGGAGGGCGTCGAGCCGTACCCGGGCTCGGTCGCCCTCGTCGACACCCTCGAGCGCCGGCACGTGCCGATGGCCGTCGTCTCGAGCTCGCGCAACACCCCGGCCGTCCTCGAGGCGGCGGGGCTCGGCCACCGGTTCGGGGTGATCGTGGACGGCGTCGTCGCCGCGGCCGAGCACCTCGCCGGCAAGCCCGCCCCCGACACCTTCATCCACGCCGCCGGCCTCCTCGGCGTGCCGCCCGAGCGGGCCGCCGTCGTCGAGGACGCCGTGTCCGGGGTCGCCGCGGGGCGTGCGGGAGGCTTCGGGCTCGTCGTGGGGGTGGACCGCGGCGCGGGTCCCGAGGCCCTGCGGGAGGCGGGTGCCGACGTCGTCGTCGGCGACCTCGCCGACCTGCTCCGGGCGGACCAGCCGTGAACCACGTCCGCAAGGACGGGGTGCCCGTCGACCTCACGGACCCCGTCGACCGGCTGCGGTTCCCCGTGGACCCCTGGCGGCTGACCGAGACGACCTTCGACGCCGCCGACCTGGGCCGGACCGAGACCCTGTTCGCCGTCGGGAACGGCTACCTCGGCCTGCGCGGCAACCTCGAGGAGGGCCGTGACTGGCACAGCCACGGCACGTACATCAACGGGTTCCACGAGACGTGGCCCATCCACCACGCCGAGGAGGCGTTCGGGCTCGCGCAGGTCGGCCAGACGATCGTCAACGTGCCGGACGCCAAGGTGATGCGCCTGTACGTCGACGACGAGCCC
This sequence comes from Actinomycetes bacterium, assembly GCA_023430425.1. The sequence continues at coordinate 3,597 of JAEZAR010000257.1, forward strand.
CTGCTGCTGTCCGTCGCCGACCTGGTCACCTACGAGCGCACCCTCGACCTCGCCGACGGCGTCCTGCGGCGCGACCTGGTGTGGCGCACGCCGAGCGGGAACCGCGTGCGGGTGCGGACCAGCCGGATGGTCTCGTTCACCCAGCGCCACCTGGCCGTGCTGACCTACGAGGTGACGGTCCTCGACCGGCCCGCGCCCGTGGTGCTGTCGTCGCAGATCATCAACCGGATGGAGGGCTTGGACGAGTACCGGTCCCGGCCCGCGGCGCTGCCGCAGGGGATCGTGGACCCGCGCCGCGCCGAGCTCCCGGTCGAGCGCGTGCTCGAGCCGGTCACGCACTGGTGCGACGACAGCCGCGCGGTGCTGTCGTACCGGTGCGCGAACTCGGGGATGACGCTCGCGGTCGCCGCGGACCACAGCATCGAGACCCAGAACGCGGTCGAGGTCCTCACCGAGGCCGAGGAGCACGTGGCCAAGCAGGTGTTCCGGGTGCGCGCCGAACCGGGACGACCGATCACGGTGACGAAGACCGTGAGCTACCACACCTCGCGCAGCATCCCCGCCTGGGAGCTGGTGGACAGGTGCCGGCGCACGCTCGACCGCGTCCGCGAGGACGGCGTCGAGCAGCAGTTCGCGGACCAGCGTGCGTGGCTCGACGACTTCTGGGCGCGGTCCGACGTCGAGATCGAGGGTCGCCCGGACCTGCAGCAGGCCGTGCGCTGGAACCTCTTCCACGTCGCGCAGGCCGGCGCCCGGGCGGAGGGCGCGGGGATCGCGGCCAAGGGGGTCACGGGCTCGGGCTACGGCGGGCACTACTTCTGGGACACCGAGATCTACGTCGTCCCGTTCTTCACCTACACGACGCCGCAGGTGGCGCGGAACGTCCTGCGGTTCCGACGGACCATGCTCCCGGCCGCCGAGGAGCGCGCCCGGGTGCTCACCCAGAACGGGGCGCTCTTCCCCTGGCGCACCATCAACGGCCAGGAGGCGTCCGCCTGGTACGCCGCGGGCACCGCGCAGTACCACATCGACGCGGACATCAGCTACGCCGTCAGCGCCTACGTCAGCGCGACGGGGGACGAGGAGTTCCTGGCGCGCGACGGGATCGACATCCTCGTGCAGACCGCCCGGATGTGGGCGGACCTCGGCTTCTGGCGCGGGGCGGAGAAGGACACGTTCCACATCCACGGCGTGACCGGTCCTGACGAGTACACGACGGTGGTCAACGACAACCTGTACACGAACGTCATGGCGCGCTTCAACCTCCGGCGCTCGGTGCGCGCCGTCCGGGAGCTGGCCGAGCGGCGACCGGAGGAGTACGAGCGGATGGTCGCCCGGCTGGCGCTGCAGCCGGAGGAGGTCGCGGAGTGGGAGCGCGTCGCCGAGGCCATCGCGATCCCCTACGACGAGAGCCTGGGCATCAACCCGCAGGACTCCGGCTTCCAGCTGCGGGAGGTGTGGGACCTGGCGAGCACGCCCGCCGACAAGCGGCCGCTGCTCATGCACTACCACCCGCTGGTCATCTACCGGTTCCAGGTGCTCAAGCAGGCGGACGTGGTGCTGGCGATGTTCCTCCAGGGCGAGCACTTCCCGGCCGAGCTCAAGCGCGCCAACTTCGAGTACTACGACCCGATCACCACCGGCGACTCGTCGCTGTCAGCGGTCGTCCAGGCGATCATCGCGGCGGAGGTCGGCTACGCCGAGCTCGCGCTGCGGTACTTCCACGCGTCCCTGTTCGTCGACCTCGCCGACCTGCACCGCAACACGTCCGACGGCGCGCACGTGGCCTCCGCGGCGGGGGTCTGGGGCACGCTCGTCAACGGGTTCGGGGGCATGCGCGACGACCACGTGCACGATCCGTCGTTCGACCCGCGTCTGCCGGCCGACTGGGCCGCACTGACGTTCCGGATCACCCTGCGGGGCACGCGCGTGCGCGTGACCGTGCGCCAGGACTCGATCTCCTTCGCCGTGGAGTCGGGCGACCGCTTCGCCGCCACCGTCCGCGGGACGCCGGTCACCGCCACGGCCGACGGCGGGGAGGTCACCGTCCCGCTCGACGGTCAGGGACCGCGCATCCCGGGCGAGCCGGACCCCGTCGCCGTGCGCGGCACGAGGCGCCCCGACGGGTCGATGGTGACCGCCTCCGTGCCCCACTACACGGGCCCGAACTCCTGAGGAGCCGCGTCGGCAGACGGCGGTGACGCCCGCCCGGGCCTGTGGTGTCAGCCGCCGTCCCAGGCCAGGCACAGGGCGAGGCGGTCGCCCTGTGCCCAGCTCCGCTGCGTCGGGGTCCACACGACGGGTCGCAGGCCCGCCGCCTCCTGGGCGGTGTCCATCTCGCACCAGGCCTCGGCGCGCGTCGTCACGGCCTGCTCGCCGGGCCACGGCCCCTCACCGAGGTCGAGCTCACCGACCACCTCCGCGTCGTGGAGCGCGCCGCACGGGACGACCGCCAGGCGGCCGAGCGTGCCGTCCTCCGGGAGGCTCTCGATGCAGTGCCCCGTCCGCAGCTGCCGGGACGTCGCCGTGGTCGCGCCGGTGACCTCGCCGAGCGGCCGCGTCTGCAGCCAGGTGATCAGGGCGGCCCCGCCCCCGCCGACGACGGCCAGCACGACGACGACCACCAGGGCGACCAGAGCCGCACGGCGACCGCGGCGCGGGGCGGGGGCGGACGCCGTCGGGGCCCAGCCCGGCGCGTAGTACGCCTGCTGGGGGTAGTACCCGGGCGACCCGACCGGCGGCGCGGTGGGCGGGTGGGGCG
>JAEZAR010000284.1 GCA_023430425.1 Actinomycetes bacterium
GGGCGCGGGTGACGAGCGCACGCAGGCCTCGGCGGCCGCCGGGTCGACGGCGGGCCTGGCCCCCGGTCGCGACTCCAGCGTGGACACGCCGACCCAGCCGCCGTCGGGCGGCACGGCCGACACCGAGTCGGGCCGCAAGCCGAGCGAGGAGGCGTGATGGCGAGCCTGACCCCGGTCCTCACCGACCGCTGGGACGCGCCACGGTCGTGGACCCTGGACGCGTACCGCAAGGCGGGCGGGTACTCCGCGCTGCGGACGGCCCTGGCCATGGCGCCGGCCGACGTGCTGGGGGCGATCAAGGACTCGGGCCTGCGCGGCCGCGGCGGCGCCGGCTTCCCGACCGGCATGAAGTGGGGCTTCCTGCCCGCGCCCGACGGCGGGCCGCGCTACCTCGTCGTCAACGCCGACGAGTCCGAGCCCGGCACCTGCAAGGACATCCCGCTGATGATGGCCGACCCCCACCTGCTGGTGGAGGGCGCGATCATCACCTCGTACGCCATCGGCTGCCACCACGCCTTCATCTACGTGCGCGGCGAGGTCGTGCACGTGTACCGGCGGCTGCTCGCCGCGGTGGCGCAGGCGCGGGAGGCCGGGCTGCTCGGCCCCGACGTGCTGGGCTCCGGCTACGACCTGGAGATCACCGTGCACGCGGGCGCCGGTGCGTACATCTGCGGCGAGGAGACGGCGCTGCTCGACTCCCTCGAGGGCCGGCGCGGGCAGCCGCGCCTGAAGCCGCCGTTCCCCGCCGTGGCGGGCCTGTACGGGCGCCCGACGGTGGTCAACAACGTGGAGACCATCGCGAGCGTCCCGTCCGTCGTCGCCCACGGTGCCGACTGGTTCCGGTCGATGGGCACCGAGCGCTCGACCGGGTTCGGCATCTTCTCCCTCTCGGGTCACGTCACGCGGCCCGGCCAGTACGAGGCGCCGCTGGGCATCACGCTGCGCGAGCTGCTCGACATGGCCGGCGGCGTGCGCGAGGGCCACACGCTGAAGTTCTGGACGCCGGGCGGCTCCTCGACACCGCTGTTCACCGACGAGCACCTCGACGTCCCGCTCGACTACGAGTCCGTCGGCGCCGCCGGATCGATGCTCGGCACGCGGGCGCTGCAGATCTTCGACGAGACGACGTGCGTGGTGCGCGCCGTGTCGCGCTGGACCGATTTCTACGCCCACGAGTCCTGCGGCAAGTGCACGCCCTGCCGCGAGGGGACCTACTGGATGAAGCTCATCTACCACCGGCTCGAGTCGGGCCAGGGCACCGCGGAGGACCTCGCGACGCTCCTGGACGTCTGCGACAACATCCTGGGCCGCGCGTTCTGCGCGCTCGGCGACGGCGCGACCTCGCCCGTCACGTCGAGCCTGCAGTACTTCCGCGCCGAGTACGAGGCGCACGTCAGCGGCGGCGGCTGCCCGTTCGACCCGGTCGCGGCGGCGCGCTTCGAGTACACGCCGCAGGGCACGGCCGGGACGCAGGTAGGGGTGCACGCATGACGACGACGCCGACCCAGGCCGCCGGCGGTGCGCCGGCGGCCAACCCCGCGACGGGCGGGGCGGACAAGCCCGCCGCGCGCCCGGCGGACGAGGTGACCTTCACGATCGACGACGTCGAGGTGACGGTGCCCAAGGGCACCCTGGTCATCCGCGCCGCCGAGCAGCTGGGCATCGCCATCCCGCGCTTCTGCGACCACCCGCTCCTGGAGCCGGTGGGCGCGTGCCGGCAGTGCCTCGTCGAGGTCGCGGTGCCCGACCGCGAGGGCAACGTGCGGCCGATGCCCAAGCCGCAGGCCTCCTGCACGACCGAGGCGACGCCCGGGATGGTGGTCCGGACCCAGCGCACCTCGGCGGTGGCCGACAAGGCCCAGCACGGGATCCTGGAGTTCCTGCTCATCAACCACCCGCTCGACTGCCCGACGTGCGACAAGGGCGGCGAGTGCCCGCTGCAGAACCAGGCGATGAGCAACGGGTACGGGACGTCGCGCTTCGTCGACGTCAAGCGGACGTTCCCCAAGCCGGTGGCGATCTCCACCGAGATCCTCCTCGACCGGGACCGGTGCGTCCTGTGCCAGCGGTGCACCCGCTTCTCGGAGGAGATCGCGGGCGACGCGTTCATCGACCTGCAGGGGCGGGGCGGGGGCACCCCCGGCTACGAGGTGCACGGCCCGCACGCCCAGCAGATCGGCCGATTCGACCCCGGCGTGCTCGACTGGGCCGGGGCGGAGCCGGTCGAGACGTACCGCGGCGTGCAGCCGGACGGCACCCCGATCGAGGTGGCCGTCGGCTTCCCCGAGAGCGACGGCACCACGGGACCGGCGGGACCGGTCGGCCGGTCCACGCTCGACACCTCCGGCCGACCCTTCGCGTCGTACTTCTCCGGCAACACGATCCAGATCTGCCCGGTGGGCGCCCTGACCAACGCCGCGTACCGGTTCCGCGCGCGGCCGTTCGACCTCGTCTCCACGCCCGGCGTCGCGGAGCACGACGCCAACGGCGCCGCGATCCGCGTCGACCACCGGCGCGGCGTGGTGCTGCGGCGACTGGCGGGCGACGACCCCGCGGTCAACGAGGAGTGGATCTCCGACAAGGACCGCTTCGCCTACGCCTGGCAGGGCCTCGCCGACCGGCTGACCGTGCCCCTGGTGCGCGATGTCGCCGCCGACGGCGCGCGGGGCGAGCTGCGCCCGGCGTCGTGGGGCGAGGCGCTCGACCGGGCCGCCGAGGGGCTCGCGGCCGCGCGCGCGGCCGGCGGCGTCGGCGTCCTGCCCGGCGGGCGGCTGACCGTCGAGGACGCGTACGCCTACGCCAAGCTCGCGCGGCTGGCGCTCGGCACGAACGACGTCGACCACCGCGCCCGCCCGCACTCGGCGGAGGAGGAGGCGTTCCTCGCCCACCACGTGGCGGGCACGCGCATGGACGTGACGTTCGCGGACCTCGAGCACGCCCCGGCGGTGCTCCTCGTCGGCTTCGAGCCGGAGGACGAGGGCGGCGTCGTGTTCCTGCGGCTGCGCAAGGGGACGCGCGCCGGCCGCACCCGGGTGTTCTCCGTCGCGCCGTTCGCGAGCCGCGGGCTGGCCCGGCTCGACGGGACGCTCCTGGCCGCCGCCCCGGGCACCGAGACCGAGGTCCTCGACGCGCTCGCGCGCGGGGCCGGTG
>JAEZAR010000327.1 GCA_023430425.1 Actinomycetes bacterium
CCGCGCCGTCAGCGCAGGTGCACCACCGCGTAGGTCGTGAGCTCCGGCACGACGAGCCGCCACGCGTCGCCGTCCCGCTCGAGCGGGACGTCGGCGTCGTCGGCGTCGGGCCGCACGACGGTCGCCGCGGTGAACGGCGGCCCGTCGCCCCCGACCCGCACGGCCACCGGCAGGTCGCGGACCGGCCGGTTCGCGTCGGCCTCGGCGTCGAAGTCGTAGCTGACGAGGTGCACCGCGAGTCCTCCGGCGGGCGCGACCTGCAGGCTGACCGCCGCCCGGTCCCCCAGCGGCACCTCGACGTCGCGGGTCACGTGGTCGGCGACCTGCGGCACCGAGGCGGCCACCACCGTGCCGGCGTGCTCCAGGAGCCGTGCGGCGTCGCCCTCGGGCAGGGCGGTTCCGTAGGCACCGTGCACGACGACGCGGCCGCCCGCCTCCAGGTATCGGACCAGCTCGGCGTGCTGGGCCGCGCTGACGGCCCAGACGTCCGGCAGGACGACCACGTCGTAGCGCGCCAGGGTGTCGGCGGTCACGTCGTTCGCGCGCAGCCCCTCGTCGGGGAGCACCACGACGTCGTAGCAGCGCGCGCTGCGCGACAGGTGCTCGACCGTCTCCCAGTACGACGTCGCCGGCAGGTCCGGCTGCGGCACCGGCGGGTACCACCTGTCGCCCTCGTTGTTCTGGTCGCCGTCGATCCAGTCGCGCATGAGGCTCGCGACCGAGAACACGACGGCCGTGCGGTGCGGGGACACGTTCGACAGCAGCGGGTCGATCCGCTCGAGGAACCGGCCGGTCGCCGAGGCGAGGTCGCGCGGCACCCAGTAGGCGTCCTCGATCTCGTTGCCCATCCACGACCCGTACGGCAGCGCCATGGTCGCGCCCATCGCGCTCGCCTCGAAGATCGTGGCGCGGAACACGTCGTACGCGCGGCCGCGCGCGAGGTCGGCGACCAGCCGCTCCATGATCCCGCCGCCGTACGGGTTCTCGACGGCGATCAGGGGCTTGCCGCGGGCCATCCCGACGCCGTGCCGGAACCACCACGGCTGCATCGCCCGCGTCTCGCGCATCTCGGTGACGAGCACGTCGACGTGGTCCACGACGGGGTCGTAGGCCGGCGCGCAGTCGAAGAAGTTGCCGGCGACCTTGACCGTCACCCCCTTCGCCGCGCCGTACGCGCGCGCGTGGTCGGCGACCTCGGCGAACGTGCGGGGGACGGCCCGCTGCAGCGCCCGGCTCCAGTGCTGGTACAGCGGCAGGGACCGCGGGTTCTGGCGCGCGACGGCCCCGTGGGCGCGGACGTACGCCGCGTAGTCGAACGTCGCCAGGTCGACGCCGGCGAGCTCGGCCGGGCGCTCGGCGTCGGGCAGCCCCGCGAGGTGCTCGCGGACCACCGCCATGCAGTCCCGGCAGAAGCAGCCGCCGTACCGCAGGGCGCCGAGCGGGGTCTCCGTCTCGTCGAGCTGGACGGCGCAGGCGCCCGCGTCGACCTGGATCTCCACGACCTTCTTCAGGTACTCGCGCCAGACCGGGTTGTTGCGGTCGCCGTACAGGCACTCCTGGTCGCGGCCGGTGATCTCCACCCAGTGCGTGTGGTACGGCTCGCCGTCGAGGTCCTTGGCCGCGACCTCGGTCCACAGGTCGGCGACCGGCTCGCCCGCCGAGGTGGTCAGGCCGTCCGGGAAGTAGTGGCGCAGCGGCTGCCAGCTCGCGGGGCCGGCGTCGGCGCCGAACTCGCGCAGGCCGACCCGCACGGGGCGCCCGACGCCGCGGGTCACCGTCTGCGCGAGGACCGTGCCGGCGTCGTCCAGCTCCGCGGGCAGCTCCCACGCCTGCGCCTCGAAGACGATCGCGAAGAGCTCGATCCCGCGCTCGCGGGCGTGGTGGACGAACTCCGACTCCGTCACGTACCCGTACTGACGGAACCGGGCGGGGACCGGCCCGAACGCCTCCTCCTCCAGGTAGGGCAGGCTGATCGACCCGCCCCCCAGGCCCGCCCACACGAGCGTCGTGGCGCGCATGTCGACGAGGTCGTCGAGCATCGCCAGCCGCCGTGGCGGCATCGAGGGGTGCTGGCACCAGTCGCCTGCGTACCAGCCGTCGAAGTAGACGGCACGTTCCATCTCGGCCTCCTCGCCGGTCGACCGCAGCCTAGCGGTCGGCGCGAATCGATTCGACGCTCCTTCCGGGCCGCGGAGCGGGGCGCCGCGGTCAGGAGCGGGGGGCCGCGGTCAGGAGCGGGGGCCGCGCAGCGCCCGGTGCGCCATCTGCCCGGCGAAGGCGAGCAGCAGGACGCCGAACAGGACCGCGGAGAGCCGCGGGCTGAGTGCGCCCGCGAGCAGCGCGCCGAGCGTGGAGGCCGCCGCGGCCGCGAGCCCGACGGCGAGCCCGCTGCGCACCTGGACCAGTCCGGCGCGGGCGTTGGAGACGGTGCCGGTGATCGCCGTCGGGACGATGACGAGCAGGGACGTCCCCTTGGCGACGAGGTCGCTCGCCCCGAAGACGGCGATGAGCACCGGCACGATGACGATGCCCCCGCCGATGCCGAAGAGGCCGGACAGTACGCCCGTGACCAGGCCGAGCGCGACCATCCCCGGCGCGGTGGCCCACGTCAGCGCGAGGTCGCCGTCGCGTGCGGGCAGCGTGACGAAGAGCTGCACCGCGGCCGCGACGAGCAGCGCCACGAGCAGCCAGCGGAACACCTCCACGCGCAGCCGCCGCAGGAGCCGGGTGCCGAGGAGCGACCCGGCCATCGCCGCGGCCGCGACGAGCACCGCCACCGCGACGGCCACCTCGCCGCGCAGCGCGTACGTGACCACCCCGGCCACGGCCGCCGGGACGATCGCCGCCAGGGAGGTCGCGGCGGCCCGGCGGTCCGCCAGGCGCGCCAGCAGGATCAGCAGCGGCACCATGACGATCCCGCCGCCGACGCCGAACAGGCCGGACAGCAGGCCGCCGACGACGCCGACGACGACGAGGCGCCCGAGACCCGGCTCGGTCGGCGGCACGGCCGCCGGGGTGGGCTCGGTCACGGGCCGCAACTCTACGGCGGACGGCCCGGCTCCGCGGCCCGGGCGCCGGGCACCTACCCTGACCCGCGTGGCCCACCTGCTCGGCGGCGAGGCGCTCCACCTCGAGTACCCGACGACCGTCGTCCTCGACTCCGTCACCGTCGGCATCGCCGAGGGTGACCGGATCGGCGTCGTCGGCCGCAACGGCGACGGCAAGTCCACGCTCCTGCGGCTGCTCGCCGGTCGTCTCGCCCCCGACGCCGGGCGGGTCACCGTGCGCGGGGGCGTCCGGATCGGCGTCCTCGAGCAGGGCGACGAGCTGGACCCCGGGCAGACGGTCGGGCACGCCGTGGTCGGCGACCGGCCCGCGCACGAGTGGGCGGGCGAAGCCCGGGTCCGCGACGTGCTCGCCGGGCTCGTCGCGGACCTGCCCTGGGACCGCGTCGTCGGGGAGCTCTCCGGCGGCGAGCGGCGCCGGGTGGCGCTGGCGGCGCTGCTCGTCGGCGACCACGACGTGCTGTTCCTCGACGAGCCGACCAACCACCTCGACGTCCAGGCCATCACCTGGCTCGCCGCGCACCTGACGGCCCGCTGGGCGCCGGACGCCGGCGGCCTCGTCGTCGTCACGCACGACAGGTGGTTCCTGGACGAGGTCTGCACCACCACCTGGGAGGTCCACGACGGGACCGTCGAGCCGTTCGAGGGCGGGTACGCCGCGTACGTGCTCCAGCGCGTCGAGCGGGACCGGATGGCCGCCGCGACGGAGGCCCGCCGCCAGAACCTGCTGCGCAAGGAGCTCGCGTGGCTGCGCCGCGGCGCCCCCGCGCGCACCGCCAAGCCCAAGTTCCGGATCGACGCCGCGAACGCCCTCATCGCCGACGTCCCCCCGCTGCGCAACCCGACCGAGCTCGCCCGCCTCGCCACCGCGCGGCTCGGCAAGGACGTCGTGGACCTCGTCGACGTGTCGGTCGCCTACGGCGGCCCCGGCGCCGAGCCCGTGCTGCGCGACGTGACGTGGCTGATCGGCCCCGGCGAGCGGACGGGGCTGCTCGGCGTCAACGGCGCCGGCAAGTCGACGCTCCTCGGCCTCGTGACCGGCGATGTCGCCCCGACGTCCGGCCGGGTCAAGCGCGGGGCCACCGTGCGGGTCGCGGCCCTCTCGCAGGACCTCGCCGAGCTCGCCGACGTCGCGGACGAGCGCGTGAGCGACGTCGTCGCGCGGTACCGCACCACGTACGCGACCGGGAGCGGCTCCGCGCGCCGCGAGCTCACCCCCGGCCAGCTCCTCGAGCGGCTCGGGTTCACCGGGGCGCACCTGGCCACGCCCGTGCGCGACCTGTCCGGGGGCCAGCGGCGACGCCTCCAGCTGCTGCTGACGCTGCTGGACGAGCCGAACGTCCTGGTCCTCGACGAGCCGACGAACGACATGGACACGGACATGCTCGCGGCGATCGAGGACCTGCTGGACACCTGGCCCGGCACGCTGCTCGTGGTCTCGCACGACAGGTACCTGCTCGAGCGCGTCACGGACCAGCAGTACGCCGTGCTCGACGGGCACCTGCGTCACGTCCCCGGGGGCGTCGACGAGTACCTCCGGCTGCTCGCGCGGCGGGCCGAGCACCCGGCGCCCGCGCAGGCGGGCGG
>JAEZAR010000398.1 GCA_023430425.1 Actinomycetes bacterium
GGGCGCGGCTCGTCGTCGTCGGCCGGACCAACCGCGCCGCCCTCGTCGCCGGTGCCCGGGCGGGGGGAGCCGAGCCCGTCGTCGTCGGCACGCGCGAGCAGGCCGTGCCCCTGGCCACGGCGGCCGCCGGCGAGCGGGGGGTCGTACTCTACGAGAACGATCTCCCCGACCACTACCCGTGACGAGCCGCGCCCGGCGAGGCCCCGGCACGTCCCCTGAGCAGACGAGGTGAGCATGTCCCCCTGGGCCGTGGTGTTCGGTGGCCCGTCGCCGGAGCACGAGATCTCGATCCTCACCGGGCTCCAGGCCGAGCGTGTCCTCACCCGTGCGGGCGAGCAGGTCGTGAGCCTCTACTGGGGGCCGACCGGGGCCTGGCACCTCGTGCCGAACGGCACGGAGGCCAAGGACTACCTCGAGGGGGCGCCGTCGGGCGCCCGCCCGGTCGACGTGCGGCTCGGCTCCGACGGCGGGTTCTTCGTCAAGGGCCGGCTGCGGGCCGAGCGGCTGGACGTCGAGGCCGCGCTGTCGTGCCTGCACGGCGGTCTGGGGGAGGGCGGCGGGTACGCGGGCCTCATGGCGCTGCTCGGCGTGCCGACGACCGGCGGGAGCCTCTACGCGTCCGCGCTCGGCATGGACAAGCTCGCGTTCGGCGCCGTCGTGGCCGCCGCCGGCATCCCCACGCTCCCGCGGGTGGCGCTCGAGGCGGAGGGTGAGCCGCCGTTCGGCGGGCCGTTCATCGTCAAGCCGCGCTTCGGCGGGTCGAGCATCGGGATCGAGATCACCGACGACGTGGCCGCTGCGCGCGCGGTGGCGCGGGCCAGCGTCCACCTGCGCGCCGGGGCCGTGCTCGAGCCCTACCGCCGCGACCTGGTGGACCTCAACATCGCGGTGCGGACCCACCCCACCGTCCAGCTCTCCGACATCGAGCGCCCCCTGCGCACCGCCGAGGGCGGCGTCTACTCCTACGCGGACAAGTACCTCGCGGGCGGCGGGGGGGAGGACGCGGGGATGGCGAGCGCCCCCCGCGAGCTGCCCGCGCAGGTGCCCGACGACGTCGCCGGCCGGGTGCGCGAGTACGCCCTGCGCGTGGCGGCGGTGACCCGGGTGACGGGCGCGCCGCGGCTGGACTTCCTGTACGACGAGTCGAACGGCGACGTGTTCGTCAACGAGATCAACACGGTCCCCGGCGCGATGGGCCTGTACCTGTGGGCGAGCAAGGTGGGCGCGGCCGAGGTGCTGCGGGACATGCTCGTCGAGGCGCGGGACGCCGGGGTGCCGGCCGCGCCCTCCGGGTTCGGGTCCGGAGCGGCGCTCAGGGCCGCGGGCGGCATCGCAGGCAAGCTCGTCGGGCTCGAGGGGCCGCGCGCCTGAGGTGACTGAGGCCGCTGCGGCCGCCGGGACCGGGTGGGAGTGCGGGGGGCCGGCGGCAGGTCGGGGTCCGAGGTGCCGATGACGGGGCCGTGACCTCGCCTGCCGCCTACGACGCCGTGGCGCCCTGAGCCTCAGGCGTCGGGCCCACGCACCGCGGCGGCCCGCAGCAGGTCGGCGAGCAGCACCCCGAGCGTCCGCCCCGCCTCCGCGGCCGCCAGCGGGAGCACCGACGTCTCGGTGAGGCCGGGGGAGACCGCCGCCTCGAGGAACCAGGGGGTGCCCGCGTCGTCGACGACGACGTCGGTGCGCGAGAGGTCCCGCAGCCCCAGGACCTGGTGGGCCGTCACGGCGGCGGCCGCCGTCGCCTCGAGGGCGGCGAACGGCAGGGGCGCCGGGATCTCGATGGTGATGAGGTCCGGGCTGTACCGCGCCTCGAAGCTGAACGGCGACGTCCCCGGGTTGGTGAACGCGGCCGGCGGCAGCGCCACCGGCGCGCCGTGCTCCTCGATCACCACCGTCTCCACGGTGGTCCCGGCGACGTACCGCTCGATGAGCGCGAGGTTGCCGTAGGTGAAGCAGCGCACCAGGGCGGCGGGCAGGTCGGCCGCGTCCTCGACGAGCGACATGCCGAGGGTGGACCCGCTCGTCGCCGGCTTGACCACGAGCGGCAGCCCGAGGCGCTCGGCGACGGCCCCGACGAGGCGGGTCGGGGAGAGCTCGCGGAAGGAGCGCTGCGAGATGGCCACCCACTCCGGCGTCGCCAGGCCCGCGCGCGCCACGAGCTGCTTGGCGACCACCTTGTCCCAGGCGAGGTGGCACGCCCCGGGCAGGGGGCCGACGTACGGCACGCCGACGAGCTGCAGCGCCGTCTGCAGCGACCCGTCCTCGCCGCTCGCACCGTGCACGGCGACGTAGGCGGCGTCGATGCGGTCGGTCCGCAGCCGGTCGAGCAGGGACTCGTCGGCGTCGTAGAAGACCGCGTCGATGCCCTCCTCGCCGAGCGCCCACAGGGCGCGGCGGCCGGACCGCACCGAGACCTCCCGCTCGTTCGACAGCCCTCCGGCGACGACGGCGACCCGCTCCAGCTGCGTCATGGCTCTCCCTCCCCGGCGATCCTAGGGGTCACAGGCACGCCCGGGTCTGCTCCACCCGCGCGACCGCCGGGCCCAGGTCGAGCAGGAACGACGTCGACCGCTCGGCCGCCACGGCGGCGGGCACCCGGACCTCCACCGCCGGGTCGCGCCCGTACGTGGTGAAGGTCCACGGCGCGCCGTCCGGGCCGGCCTCGCCCTCGACCGCGAGCCAGTCCACGGCGACCGTGCCGTCGTCGGCGCTCACGCACGGGTCGGTGCTCGGCGGCGGGGGTTCGACGCCGCAGCGCAGGACCACGGGTGTGGAGCGGTCCCCCCAGGCCGCGGTGGCCTGGCTGCTGGTGGTCAGCCGCGGCATGCCGGCCAGCTCGCGGGGGAGCGCCACGACCACCTCGGCGCAGACCGGGTC
>JAEZAR010000406.1 GCA_023430425.1 Actinomycetes bacterium
ACTCAGACCCGCACGGCCGGGAGGACCGCCTGCCAGCCCGCGGCGACGAGCTCGGGGACCACCCGGGCGACCGCGTCGACCGTGCCGTGCCGGTCGCCGCCCCCGTCGTGGAGGAGCACGACGCCACCCGGCTCGAGCCCGTCGCGGATGCGGTCGGCCAGCACCTGCGCGCCCGGGGTGAGCCAGTCCTCCACCGCGAGCTGCCAGCCGAGGGGCACCATCCCGAGATCCGCGGCGACCTGCGTGGAGACCCCCCAGTGCCCGTACGGCGCCCGGAAGAACGGCACCGGCGCGCCCGTGGCGTCCTCGATCGCGGCGGAGGTGGCCGCGAGGTCCGCGCGCACGTCGGCGGCGTCGCGCTCCCCGAGGTCGTCGTGGCGCCACGAGTGGTTGCCCAGCAGGTGCCCGGCGGCGGCGATCCGCTCCGCGACCTCCGGGTGGGCGCGCACGTGCTCGCCGACGAGGCAGAAGACCGCGCGGACGCCGAGGCCGGCGAGGACGTCGAGCAGGCGCAGGGTGTCGGGCGGGTTCGGCCCGTCGTCGAAGGTGAGCGCGAACGAGCGTCCCGGGGCGCCCGTCGTCGTGACCACGTCCACGTCTCAGCCCCCCAGCGCCTCGGCCAGCGCGTCGTACGCGGGCTTGCGGACGTAGTCCTCCCCCGTGGGGGTGGCGGCCCCGAGGCCGTCGAAGAACGACGGCACCCACGAGTACCTGTCGGTGTACCCCCACACCGTGATGGAGCCGCAGCCCTCGACGGCCAGGCACCCGGCGACGACGTCGCGGTAGTACTCGGCCTGCCGGTCCAGCTCGTCGGCGCTGGGGGGCTGCCCGTCCAGCTCCACCCGCACGTCCAGCTCGGTGACGGCCGTCGCCAGCCCGAGGTCCGCGAACCGCTGCAGGCTCTCGCGGACCCCGTCCCCGGGCCGCCCGTACTCGAGGCTCAGGTGGGCCTGCGCGCCGAAGCCGTGGACCGGGACGCCCTGGGCGAGCAGGTCGGTGGCCAGCTCCAGGTAGGCGTCGGTCTTGGCGTTGACTGACTCGGCGTTGTAGTCGTTGAGGAACAGCAGGGCGTCGGGGTCGGCCTCGTGCGCCCAGCGGAACGCATCCGCGACGACCTCGGGGCCCAGCTCGCGCAGCCAGATGTTCTCCTCCGTCCGCAGCCGGCCGGCGTCGTCGAAGATCTCGTTGGCGACGTCCCACTGCGCGATGCGGCCGGCGTACCTGCCCACGACCGTCGTGATGTGCTCGCGGAGCACCTCGCGCAGCTCGTCGCGCGTCAGGTCCCCCTCCTCGAGCCAGGCCGGGTTCTGGCTGTGCCACAGCAGGGTGTGCCCGCGCACGACCATCCCGCGCTCCTCGGCGAACGCGACGACGTCGTCGGCCGCGTCGAAGTCGTAGGTGTCCCGTGCGGGGTGCACGTACTCCCACTTGAGCTGGTTCTCCGGTGTGACCGAGCTGAACTCGGCGCCGAGCAGGTCCCGGTAGACGGGGTCCACGCGGAACGGGTCGTTGCCGGTCCCGAAGTGCCCGCCACCGGCCGCGGCGGACCCGATGACGACGCCGTCCGGTGCGAGGTCCCGCAGCGGGACGTGCTCCTCGAGAAGGGTCGCGCCGCTCACCGCGGGGTCCACCGATCCCGCGGACGGGTCCGGGTCGTCCCCGCCGCACGCCCCGAGCAGGGCGAGCGCCGCCACGAGGGCGGGCACCAGCGCACCCCGGCCCTCCCGCGTCGGCCCGCGGTCAGCGCGATCCATGGCCCCTCCTCCGCCGAGCACCTGGCCCGATCATCCCGCACCGGGCGCCCGGACCCGCTGCGGACGGTGCCCGCGCGTGCGAGTGTGGGTCATGGCCGTCGGCCGGCCGGAGCGCACACACCCGGCAGGGAGCACCGAGCCCGGCATCGCCGCGCTCATGAGCCTGCGCGGGGTCGGGGTCGTGGTCGGCCACGGCCCGCGGATCGAGGACGCCAACGCCGAGCTGCTGCGCATCGCGGGGCGGTCCGCGGCCGAGCTCGCCGCCGGGCTCGAGTGGCGCGACCTCGCCCCGGCCGACGCACCCGAACGTCTCGTCGCCGCGGCGCAGAACCTCCTGCGGGAGGGCAGCACCACGGCCACCATCGACGTCGTGCGGCCCGACCGCACCCGGGTCGAGGTCCTGCTCGTCGCCGTGCTGCTGGAGGGACCGGACCAGCCCTGGCTGGCCCTCGTCGTCGACCTCACGGACGAGCAGTGGCGCGGGCGGCTGGCGGAGTACGAGGCCGCGATCGTCTCGACGCTCCTGGACGACGCGCCGATCGGCTTCGCGCTGTTCGACCGTGACCTGACGTTCCTGCGGATCAACCGCGAGATGGCGGCCATGAACGGGCTCCCGCCCGCCGCCCACATCGGCCGGCCGGCCTTCGACGTCGTGCCGGGGGTCCGCGGCTCCGCCGAGGAGGCGATGCGGTCGGTGATCGAGTCCGGCCAGCCGCTGCGCGACGTGGAGGTCGTCGGCACGACGGACGCGGACCCGGGGGTGGTCCACGTCTGGCTGGAGTCGTTCTTCCCGGTCCGGTCCCAGCCGGACGCCCCGGTCCAGGGGATCGCCGCGGTGGCTCGTGACGTGACGCGGGTGCGCGCCCTGCAGGCAGAGCTGGCGGAGGCGATGCGCCGCCAGCGCACCGCCCTCGAGCAGCTCCAGCGCGCGATCCTGCCGGACGCCCTGCCCCGGGTGCCGGGGTGGTCCTTCGACGCGCGGTACATCAGCGCCTCCGACCTCGTCCGCCTCGGCGGGGACTGGTTCGACGTCGTGCCCGTCGGCCCGCGCCTCGTCCTGTCCGTGGGCGACGCGGTCGGGCACGGGCTCGCGGCGGTCGGCACGATGGCGCACGCCCGCGCGGCGATCCGCGCCTTCCTGTCCGAGGGGTACGGCCCCGGCGACGTCCTCGAGCGCGTGGGCCGGCTGCTGCACACCCCCGGGGTCGACGCGATGGCGACCGCCGTCGTCGTCTGCCTGGACCCCGAGACGGGCGAGTTCGAGTACGCGAGCGCCGGCCACCCCTACCTCGTCGCGCACGATCCCGGTGGACCGGCCACCCTCTTGACCGGGGCCCAGGGCCCGATGCTCGGCGTGCTGCGCCACGAGTACGCCACGGCGAGCGGGACCCTGGCCCCGGGAGGGTCCCTCGTCCTGTACTCCGACGGCCTCGTCGAACGTCGCCGCGAGTCGCTGTCCGTCGGTCTCGCCCGCCTCCGGGCGGCGGTCGAGGCGGCCGGCGGGGTGCCCGTCGAGTCCCCGGCCGCGAGCACGGGCGGGCGGGGGGACGGCCGGGCTCCGGCGACGGAGCGCGTCGACGACGTGCCCGGCCCGGCGAGGCGCCTCGTCGACGCGGTGCTCGCCGCGTGCGGCGCCGACAGCGACCGTGACGACATCTGCCTGCTCGCGGCGGTCCGCGAGGACGTCAGCCGTTGACCCAGACCAGGGTCCGGCCCACCCACACCACCGGCAGGCCCGTCACGAGCTCGTAGGCGGGCGGGTAGGCGAGCAGCGAGATCTCGGCCGTGCCCGGGACCCGGCGCGACCACAGGAGCATCCCGTCCGCCGCCCGGTACGCGTCGGCGACCCAGCGGTGCTCGCGCACGCTCGTCACGACCACCACCTCGCCGTCCGTGAGCCCGCCGACGGCGGACCGGAGCCCGCTGACCTCCTGCGACCACCGCTCGATGCCCGTGAGCACCTCGATCGACCGGAGCTGCCCCGCCCCGGCCACCAGCAGCGCGCCGTCCCGGCGCGCGACGACGCGCCCGCCCTCCAGGGGCAGCCGCCACAGGTCCGCACCGGACGACAGGTCCACGCCCGCCAGGACCTGCCCGCCGTCGCGGGCGACGAGGAGCACCTGCGGGACGGAGCCGTCCGACTCCGCCGGCTCGGCGACCCGCCCACGGAACTCGCCCACGGCCTGCCCGGTCCGGTCGTGCCACACCGCGACGTCGAGCCGACGCCCCTCGACGGCCTGCGTCCACGCCGCGAACCCGGTCGCAGTGGTGACCACGTCCGCACCGTCGAGCACGGTCCGGGCCGGGTCGTCGACCGGCGGCCACGTCCGCAGCACGCTCCCGTCGGTGGCGTCGAGCACGGCCGTCGTGGGTCCGTGGACCACGACGAACCCGTGCGCGACCTCGATCCGCGCCGAGAAGGCGCCGCCCGCGGTCCGCGGCTCGAGCGGGAGCCGTGTCGTCCACACCTCGCTCCCGGTGGCCCCGTAGCGCCCGACGGTGAGCAGCCCCTCCCGACGCTCCCCCAGCACGAGGTCCGGCCCGACGACGGCGAACCCCGCCGGCTGGTCGACCGCCGGCCGCTCGGCGACCACCGCGCCGTCGCGGACGCCGATGCCGACGAGGGCCGCGGGCACGAGGGCGAACTCGCCGTCGGGCTGCTGGACGACGTGACGCTCGCGCCAGCACCAGACGGTGGGCGGGGTCGGCGTGAAGCCCGGCACGCAGCCGTCGGCGGGTCCGCCGCGACCGAACGGCACGAACCAGGCCTCCGCGCCGGTGGTCACGTCGAGCGCGCGCAGGCCGGGGGTCCGGGAGGCGAGCGACGTCACCAGGACCATGCCGTCGACCACGCCCAGGACGTCGTCGGCGGGCTCCGCCCACCGTTCGACGAGCGGCGCGGCGAGCGGGCCCGTCGCCGTCGGGGGCGGGGCCGGCTCGCTCTGGGCGTGGACGAGGAC
>JAEZAR010000445.1 GCA_023430425.1 Actinomycetes bacterium
CGGGATCGACGTCGGCAGCCCGTTCGACCACGGCCGGCACGGGATCCTCTACGTCGCGCGGCACCTGCCCGCCCCCGGGCGCGAGCCGGCGACGGCCGCCCAGCTCGACGAGATCGCCGCCCTGGTCGACGCGGCGGGCGGGGCGACGCTCGGGCTCTTCTCGTCACGTCGCGCCGCGACCGCCGCCGCCGAGGCGATGCGGGACCGCCTCGACGTGCCGGTGCTGTGCCAGGGGGAGGACGCGGTCCCCGCGCTGGTGGCCCGGTTCCTCGCCGACGACGCCACGTGCCTGTTCGGCACGCTCTCGCTGTGGCAGGGGGTCGACGTGCCGGGCGCCACCTGCCGGCTCGTCCTGATCGACCGCATCCCCTTCCCCCGCCCCGACGACCCCGTCCGGTCGGCGCGGGCGGAGGCCGTCGCGGCCGCGGGCGGGAACGGGTTCATGTCGGTCGCGGCCACCCACGCGGCCCTGCTCCTCGCCCAGGGGTCCGGCCGGCTGCTGCGGACGGAGACGGACCGAGGGGTTGTCGCCGTGCTCGACCCGCGCCTGGTCACGGCGCGCTACGGGGTGTTCCTCGTGCGCAGCATGCCGCCCTTCTGGCGCACCACGGACCGCCAGGTCGCGCTGGCCGCGCTCCGCCGTCTCGGCGAGGCCGCCGGCCGGGAGCCGTCGCGGCAGTCGACGGCGGTCCCGGACTAAGGTCCTGTCAGCGTCGCCACCTGGGCGGCCGGAGCGAGAGGCGTCAGATGGACACCACGGACCGTGGTCAGGAGGGCGGACCCGACGACGGCGGCCGCGCCGCGCAGAACCGCCGCACGACCAAGGTCGCCGTGGTCGGCGCCGGCAGCGTGGGAGCCACCCTCGCGTACGCGGCGCTCATGCGCGGCGCGGCCCGGACGCTGGCGCTGTACGACGTCAACGCGGCGAAGGTCGAGGCGGAGGTCCTCGACATCGGGCACGGCATCCAGTTCATGCCGATGGCCGAGATCCTGGGCTCCGACGACGTCGCCGTCTGCGCCGACGCCGACGTCGTCGTCGTGACGGCCGGTGCGAAGCAGAAGCCGGGCCAGACCCGGCTCGACCTCGCCGAGGCCACCGTCGGCCTCGTCACCTCCCTGATGCCCCGCCTCGTCGAGGTCGCCCCGGACGCCGTGTACGTCATGGTGACCAACCCCGTCGACGTGGTGACGTACGCGGCGGTCAAGGTCTCCGGCCTCCCGCCCGGCCGTGTCTTCGGCTCCGGGACGGTGCTCGACTCCTCCCGGCTGCGCTACCTGCTCGCGCGGCACACGGGCGTCGCGGTGCAGAACATCCACGCCTACATCGCCGGCGAGCACGGTGACACGGAGATCCCGCTGTGGAGCTCGGCCACGATCGGCGCGGTGCCCCTGACGGAGTGGCGCGGGATCACCGGCCCCGACGGGGTGGTGACCGGGCGGCTCTCGGAGGCGGACCGGGAGCGGATCGCGCACGAGGTCGTCACGTCGGCGTACAAGATCATCGAGGGCAAGGGCGCGACCAACTACGCGGTCGGGCTGGCGGGCTCACGCATCATCGAGGCGGTGCTCGGGGACGAGGGCCGCGTCCTGCCGGTCTCCTCCCTGCTCGACGGCTACCTCGGCATCGACGACGTGTGCCTGTCCGTCCCGTCGGTGGTCGGCCGGGAAGGGGTCCGCACGCCGCTCGAGATCCGGATGTCGGTGGAGGAGCTCACCGGCCTTCGGCGCTCCGCGGACGCGCTGCGGTCGGTCGCCCGCTCGCTCGGCCTCTGACCCGTCCGGTCACAGGCTCCGCAGCACCGCCACGACCCGGCCGAGCACGACGGCGTCCTCAGCCGGGATGGGCTCGTAGGCGGGGTTCTGCGGCAGGAGCCAGGTGCGCCCGTCGCGGCGGCTGAACGTCTTGACCGTGGCCTCCCCGTCGATCATGGCCGCCACGATCTCGCCGTTCTCCGCGACCGGCTGACGGCGCACGACGACCCAGTCCCCGTCGCAGATGGCCGCGTCCACCATGGAGTCGCCGCTCACGCGCAGCAGGAAGAGCTCGCCCTCGCCGACCAGCTGGCGGGGGAGCGGGAACACGTCCTCCACGACCTGCTCCGCGAGGATCGGGCCGCCGGCGGCGATGCGTCCCACGAGCGGCACGTAGGTCGGCGCGGGGGTGGCGTCCTGCGGGGCGAGGTGCTCCTCGCCGAGCGCGAGGGGCCCGGCGGCGCGCGAGTCGTCGGGGTGCACCACCTCGATGGCGCGCGGGCGGTTCGGGTCCCGGCGCAGGTAGCCCTTGCGCTCGAGGACCATGAGCTGGTGCTTGACCGAGGAGGGGCTCGTCAGGCCGACGGCCTCGCCGATCTCACGCATGCTCGGCGGGTACCCGCGCTGCTCGACGCTCGCGCGGATGGTCTCGAGCACCAGCCGCTGGCGGGGCGTGAGCGCGTCGCCGGCCCGGGCGTCGTCGAGCGCGTGCACCGAGGCGAGCCGCTCGCCGCGGTCCTGGGTCTCGTCGGCCCACGGGAGCCGCGGGTCCGACGGCGGGGTGCGTACCACTGTGCCCTCCTTCGCCCACGGCCGTGTCGGTGGCTCGTGGTTGTGTCGTCAGCGTAGGGGGGAGCGTCGGTGAGATCAAACACCTGTTCGAGCGTGTCGTCGACAGTGTCGCCGCGGCGTGGTAGACATCGTACAGGTGTTCGTCATACAGGCGTTCGAGACGGTGCGGGCGCAAGGAAGGGGAGGTCGACCATGAGCGCGATGACGGCGGAGTCCTGGTTCCAGCCCCGGCGTGCGCTGCCGCCGGCCCGGTCGGCGCGGGTGCGCGCCGCCGCCACCTGGTCGGGGCGAGCGCAGGCGCGTCCCGCCACGGTCGACGGCGGGGCGCAGCTGCGCCTCACCGGCCGTGGGCGGGTCGTCGTCGTCACCCTTGCGCTGCTGGGCGGCCTGGCCGGGGTGCTGGGTGCCCAGGCCGCGACCGCCGGCTCGCCCGCTCCTGCGGTGCCGGTGGTCACGCACACGGTCGCGGCGGGCGAGACGCTCTGGGCGATCGCGAGCGGCGTCGCGGCACCGGGGGAGGACGTGCGCGACGTCGTGGCGGACCTGATGGAGCTGAACGGCCTGACCGATGCCGGGCTCCGCGCCGGCCAGCAGGTGCTCCTGCCCGCCGAGCGCTGATCCGGACGGGGTGGGCGTCCGGGCGCGGAGGTGCCTGCTCGCCCGAGCCCGCCGGCGCTCGCCGAGCAGGGCGTCGACCCCGCGGCCGGCGTCCTTGCACCGGCCGGGGGCGGTGCGTAGCGTGGCCGGGGCCCGCCGACGGGGCGGGCCCTGACAGCCGCCTGCGGCGGCCGAGGAGGACGGCGTGCACTGCCCCTTCTGCCGGCACCCCGACTCGCGGGTCGTGGACTCCCGGACGTCGGACGACGGCGCGTCGATCCGGCGGCGCCGGCAGTGCCCCCGGTGCCACCGGCGCTTCACGACGCTCGAGACCGCCAGCCTGTCGGTCGTCAAGCGGTCGGGCGTCGTCGAGCCGTTCAGCCGCGAGAAGATCGTCAGCGGCGTCCGGAAGGCGTGCCAGGGCCGGCCCGTGAGCGAGGACGACCTCGCGGTCCTCGCGCACCGGGTGGAGGAGACGTTGCGGGGCACCGGCAGCGCCGAGCTCGACGCCCACGAGATCGGCCTGGCGATCCTGGGTCCCCTGCGGGACCTCGACGAGGTCGCCTACCTGCGGTTCGCGAGCGTGTACCAGGCGTTCGAGTCCCTGGACGACTTCGAGGCGGCGATCACCGCGCTGCGCGTGGGTCGGGCTGCGGACGACGACGGCACCCGCGACGTGCCCGGCGGTGACCCGCCTGAGGGCGACGTGCGCGCGGCCGATGTGCCGCCGGGGGAGCGGACCCGGGCCGGCACGGCGCGCGAGGACGTGCCCGCGGGGCCCCGCGCGACCTGATGGGGCCCGCGCACCCGGCGGGGGCTGCGCGGCCCCGGACCTGAGCCGGCCGCTCAGGGGCGGTCGATCACCTGCTGGCGGACGACCCGGCGCAGCACCTTGCCGATCTGCGAACGCGGCAGCTCCGGGAGGATGACGAGGTCCCGGGGGGTGGCGTAGCGCGCCAGGCGCTGCTCGCTCCAGGCGCGGACCGCCGAGAGCTCGATCCGCGTGACGCCCTCCGCGAGGACGATCGCCGCGACGACCTTCTCGCCGAGGTCACCGCCGGGCACGCCCACGACGGCGACGTCGTGGATCTCGGGCATGGCGCGGAGCTGGTCCTCCACCTGCGACGGGTACACGTTGAACCCGCCCGTGATGATGACCTCCTTGATCCGGTCCACCAGGCGCACGAAGCCCCCGTCCTCGACGACGACGATGTCGCCGGTCCGCAGCCAGGTGCGGCCTGCGACCTCGACGAGGACGTGGGCGGTCTCCTCGGGGTGCTGCCAGTAGCCGTCGAAGACCTGCGGACCGGCGACGAGCAGCTCGCCCCGCTCGCCGGCCGCCACCTCGCGCGTCGGGTCCTCCGGGTCCGTCACGCGCATGAGGGTGGAGGGGAAGGGCACGCCGAGGCGACCCGGGCGCCGCGCGGTCGACATCGGGTTGCCGAGCGCGACCGGCGAGGTCTCGGTCAGGCCGTAACCCTCGACGAGGATGCCGCCGGTGACCTCCTCCCACGCGCGGGCGGTCGCCTCGGGCAGGCTCATCGCCCCCGAGATCGCGTGGCGCATGCTGGTCACGTCCACGCCGGACGCGCGCGCCGCGGAGGCCAGCCGCTCGAACATCGGGGGCACGCCCGGGAAGAACGTCATGGGCCGGCGCCGCTGCGCCTCGAGCACCTGCGCGGCGTCGAACCGGGGGAAGACGACGACCGTCGCGGCCACGCGCACCGCGTAGGTCAGGCACAGCGTCAGCCCGAACGCGTGGAAGAACGGCAGGGCGGCCCCGATCGTCTCGGCGGCCTCCTCGTGCTGCGTCCAGGCCGCCCCTTGGAGAGCGTTCGCGACGAGGTTGCGGTGGCGCAGCACCGCCCCCTTGGGAACACCGGTGGTGCCGCCCGTGTACTGGAGGAGGGCGATGTCGTCGTGGCCGGCCGTGGGGTGGTCGGCCGGCAGCGCCCGGGCGCGCTGGACGATCCGGTGCCAGCGGAGCACGCGGGCGTCGTCCGGGACGCGGGCGCGCATCGCGTCGCGCACCCGCCGGGCGGCGGGGACCGGCAGGTGGAGCCCGGCGCGCTTGGCCGACGGCAGGTCCCGGGTCAGGTCGACGACGACGACCGCTCGCACCTCCGTCCGGGGCCGGGCCTCGAGCACGGCGCCGGCCGCCTTCTCCCAGCACACGACGACCGACGCGCCGCTGTCCGCGAGCTGGTGGGCCAGCTCGTCCGCCGAGTACGTCGGGTTGTGCTCGACGACGACCGCACCGAGGCGCAGCACCGCGTAGAACGCCACGACGTGGGTGGCGCAGTTCGGCAGGACGAGCGCGACCCGGTCGCCGTGCCGGACCCCGATCTCGCGCAGCGCCTCGGCGGCGTGCAGGACGCGCCGCTGCAGCGTGGCGTAGGTCGTCACGGCCCCCATGAAGTCCAGCGCGACGCGGGCGGGATACCGCTCCGCGGCGCGCGCGAGGGCGGCCGTGAGGGGTTCGTCGGGGACGTGGACGTCGGCGGGCACCCCAGGGGCGTAGGTGTCGAGCCACGGGCGGTCGGTCACCCGGTCATCGTAAACCTACGCAGGCGTAACCTACTCATCCGTACGGTGGGCTGGCCTGGGCTGCGAGCGGACGGCACTGTGCTCCGCGCCGCGGTGGCGACGCCGCGGTATCCGTTCGCCGGGAGCGCCCCGGGGACGGCAGACTGTCGCCAGGCGGCGTCCACCGCCGACGCAACAGGAGGGACGACCCATGAGTGCCGACCGAGACCGCGCGCCCGCCCCGTCGGACGACGCGAAGGCGAGGTTCCGCGAGGCGCTCGAGCGCAAGAAGCAGGCCGCGCATCGCAGCGCAGAGGCCCGGGAGGGCACGAGCGCGGTGCACGGCTCGGAGGTGTCCGGCGGCGGCCGTCGGATGTTCCGGCGCAAGTCCGGCTGAGTCGTCGCGCCGCCCCTGCGGCGCCCTCAGGACAGCACGCGGAGCCGGATCGTCTGCGCCATCGTCTGCAGGGCGTCCCGCACGGCCGGCTCCAGGCCTGAGCCGACGTCCGTGACCACGTACCCGAGCTCGCCGCGCGTCGCGAGCAGCTGCCCCTCGATGTTGACCCCGTGCTCGGCGAGCGTCCGGTTGATGCCCGCGAGCACCCCCGGGGTGTTCTGGTGCAGGTGGGCCAGGCGGTGGGTGCCGGTGCGTGCGTCGAGGGCGAGGTTGGGCAGGTTCACGCTCAGGGTGGTCGACCCGTTCGCGAGATAGTCGCGCAGCTTGTTCGAGACGAACTGGCCGATGGCCTCCTGCGCCTCAAGGGTGGAGCCCCCGACGTGCGGGGTGAGGATCACGTTCGGCAGGCCGCGCAGCTCGGAGTCGAAGG
Source organism: Actinomycetes bacterium (assembly GCA_023430425.1). The sequence continues at coordinate 6,495 of JAEZAR010000445.1, forward strand.
GGTCGCCGCGGCGCTTGGGCTCCTCGGGGAAGACGTCGACCGCCGCGCCCGCGACGTGCCCGGACAGGATCGCGTCGCGCAGCGCGGCGTAGTCCACGACGAAGCCGCGGGACAGGTTGAGGAACAGCGCTCGCGGCTTCATCCGGGCGAACTGCGCGGCGCCGAAGAGCCCCGCGTTGCCCGCGCGGCCGTCGACGTGCAGGGTCACCGTGTCCGCCACCTCGAGCAGCTCCTCGAGTGAGGCCATGCGCCGGGCGTTGCCGAGCGCGAGCCGCTCCTGGGTGTCGTAGAACACGACGGACATGCCCAGGTTCTCGGCGAGCACCGACAGCTGGGTGCCGATGTTGCCGTAGCCGACGATGCCGAGCACCCGACCCCGGACCTCGTGCGCACCCTCCGCCGTCTTGTCCCAGACGCCGGCGTGCAGCGCCCGGTCCCGGTCCGTGAGGCGCCGGGCGAGCGCGATGATCTCCGCCAGGGCGAGCTCGACGACGGAGCGGGTGTTGGAGAAGGGCGCGTTGAAGACGGCCACGCCTCGCAGCGCCGCCGCCCGCAGGTCGACCTGGTTGGTGCCGATGCAGTAGGCGCCGATGGCCAGCAGGTCGGGGGCGGCCGCGAGGACGCGCTCGGTCACCTGGGTCTTCGACCGGATGCCGAGGAGGTGCACGCCGTCGAGCGCGGCGATGAGCTCGTCCTCGTCGAGCGCTCCCGTCCGGTCCGTCACCTCCGCACCGTCGGTGCGCAGGATGGTGGACGCGAGCGGATGGAGGCTCTCGAGCAGGAGGGCGCGCAGCACGGCACCTATCGTGCCCGACCGTGCCCCTGGCGGTCGGGACGACCGGCCCTCGGACGCCGCCCGGCGTCGGCGGGCACGACCGGGGCCCCCGGGCGAGACTGTCCGGATGGACGAGGTGGCGCCCGCCCCCGAGCGGCCGGCCGACGCCGGCCAGGGTCGGTCCGCGGCCGGGGAGCCGGGACGGCAC
>JAEZAR010000048.1 GCA_023430425.1 Actinomycetes bacterium
ACGCAGGCCACCGTCCCCACGGCCGCGACCCCCGCGGCGGTGGCCCGGGCGGCGCGCCGCCGGCGCACGCGGGTCACCATCGGCCCGACCTGCCGGGTCAGGCGCGCGGTGAGGGCGTCGTCGTGCACGGACGCGGCGAGGTCGGCGAGCGAGCCGGTCAGGTCGATGCCGGGGTGCCCGGCCTGGTGGCTGCTCATCGGGCCCTCCTGGCGGAGATGAGGCGGACCGTCGCCGACGGCTCCGTGCCGTCCCCGGCGGAGCCCGGTCGGGCGCTCAGCGGACCGAGCTCGGCCTCGAGGCGGCGGACGGCGTCGGAGAGGTAGCGCTTGACCGTGCCCTCGGCGAGCGAGAGCTCGTCGGCGATCCGCGGGACGGTCATGTCCTCGTAGAAGCGCAGGACGACGCACGCGCGCTCCCGCGTGCTGAGGCTCCCGAGCGCCTGGCGGACGGCGAGGCGGTTCCCGACGGCGGTCTCCGGGCCCGGTTCGTGCTCGTCCGCGGTCGCGAGGTGCCGGACGGCGGCCCAGCGCCGGCGGCGACGGAAGCCGTCGACGTAGGTGGTCAGCACCGAGCGCCGGACGTAGGCCTCGAGGTTCTCCAGGTCGGCGCCGGCGCGGGCGCGGGTGAACGTCTTGACGAGGGCGTCCTGGACCAGGTCCTCAGCCTCACGGCGGTCGCCGCAGAGCAGGTAGGCGTAGCCGACGAGCACCGGCCCGCGCGCGGCGACCAGCTCGTGCAGTCGCTGCTCCCAGCCCGTCGCCATCGGCTCACCACCCTCCCACCCAGCATGACGCCGGGGGGCCGCGGATCGTTGGGGTGACCAAGATTCGACGAACCGGACGTCCCCCGTAGACTGCTCCGCCTGCGGCTAGGGGGCCGCGCGCCGTCGGCAAGGGAGCCGAGGGCCGGACCGAACCTGGAGGACTGCATGCCCTCGCTCGCCTCGTCGAGCCTCGCCACCGTCGGTGCGATCGCCCTCATCGCCCTCGCCTCCCTCGCCTTCGCCCTCTACCTGCGCCGGCTGGTGCTCGCCGCACCGGAGGGCACCGGCCGCATGCAGGCGATCGCGCAGGCCGTGCAGGAGGGCGCCGCGGCGTACCTGAACCGGATGCTGCGCACGCTCGTGCTGTTCGCCGCCGTCGTCTTCGGGCTGCTGTTCCTGCTGCCGGGCGACACAGGGGTGCGGATCGGCCGGTCGCTGTTCTTCCTCCTCGGAGCGGGCTTCTCGGCCGCGATCGGCTACCTCGGCATGTGGCTCGCCGTGCGGGCCAACCTGCGCGTGGCGTCGGCCGCGACGCGTCCCGGTGGCCGCAGCGAGGGCGCGCAGATCGCGTTCCGCACCGGCGGCGTCGTCGGCATGTCCGTGGTCGGGCTGGGGCTGCTCGGCGCGGCGGCCGTGGTCCTCATCTACCGGGGGGACGCGCCGGCCGTGCTCGAGGGGTTCGGCTTCGGCGCCGCGCTGCTCGCGATGTTCATGCGGGTCGGCGGCGGCATCTTCACCAAGGCCGCCGACGTCGGCGCGGACCTCGTGGGCAAGGTCGAGAAGGGCATCCCCGAGGACGACCCGCGCAACCCCGCCACGATCGCCGACAACGTGGGCGACAACGTCGGCGACTGCGCGGGCATGGCCGCCGACCTCTTCGAGTCGTACGCCGTGACGCTCGTCGCGGCGCTCATCCTCGGCAAGGTCGCCTTCGGCGAGCAGGGCCTCGTCTTCCCGCTCATCGTGACGGCGGTCGGCGCGGTTACCGCCGTGCTCGGCGTCGTGCTCACGAAGGTGCGCGGCCAGGAGAGCGGCCTGCGGGCGATCTACCGCGGCTTCTACCTCGCGGCCCTCGTCGGTGTGCTCCTGTCGGCCGCGGCCGCGTTCGTGTACCTGCCCGCCCGGTTCGCGGACCTGCGCGGCGTCGGGGACGGGCTGGCCGACCACGTCGGGGACCCTCGCGTCGTCGCCACCCTGGCGGTCGCCATCGGCGTCGCGCTGGCCGGCGTGATCCTATGGGTGACCGGCTACTTCACCGGGACCACGAGCAAGCCCACGATCCACGTCGCGCGGACCTCGCTCACCGGGCCGGCGACGGTGGTCCTGTCGGGCATCGGCGTGGGCTTCGAGTCCGCCGTGTACACGGCCGGCATCATCGCCGCGGCGATCTGCGGCGTCTTCCTCATCTCCGGCGGCTCGGTCACCCTCGCGCTCTTCCTCATCGCGCTCGCGGGCTGCGGCCTGCTCACGACGGTCGGGGTGATCGTCGCCATGGACACGTTCGGGCCGGTGAGCGACAACGCGCAGGGCATCGCGGAGATGTCCGGCGACGTCGACGCGGCGGGCGCGCAGGTGCTGACCGACCTCGACGCGGTCGGCAACACGACCAAGGCCATCACCAAGGGCATCGCGATCGCGACGGCGGTGCTCGCCGCCACGGCCCTCTTCGGTTCCTACACCGACGCCGTGCGGCAGGCGCTCGCCACGCTCGGGGACGCGATGGACGAGTCGGGTCTCGCGCGGGCGATGATCTCCTACGAGGTCATCTCGCCGATCACCCTCGTCGGCGTCATCCTCGGCGCGGCCACGGTGTTCCTCTTCTCGGGCCTGGCGATCGACGCGGTCACGCGCGCCGCCGGCGCCATCGTGTTCGAGGTGCGACGCCAGTTCCACACCATGCCGGGGATCATGGAGGGCACCGTCCGGCCGAACTACGGGCGGGTCGTGGACATCTGCACGCGGGACTCGCTGCGCGAGCTGGCGACCCCGGGCCTGCTCGCCGCCTTCGCGCCGATCGCCGTCGGCTTCGGCCTGGGCGTGGGCCCGCTCGCGGGGTTCCTCGCCGGGTCGATCGCGGCGGGCGTGCTCATGGCGGTGTTCCTCGCGAACTCGGGTGGCACGTGGGACAACGCCAAGAAGATCGTCGAGGACGGGCGCTACGGCGGGAAGAACTCCGAGGCCCACGCGGCCGTCGTCATCGGTGACACCGTCGGCGACCCCTTCAAGGACACCGCGGGCCCCGCGATCAACCCGCTGATCAAGGTCATGAACCTCGTGGCGCTGCTCATCGCCCCGGCCGTGGTGCAGGTCAGCCTCGGCACGGACGCGAACCACACCGTCCGCCTCGGGATCGCCACGGTGGCGGCGCTCGTCGCGTTCGGGGCCGTGCTGCTCTCCCGGCTCCGGGCCGCGCGCGTGGACCGCGAGGGGCGCCTCGAGCGCGAGGCGCAGCTGACCTGACCGACGTCGGTCCCCGCCGGGGGGCGCCCGGAGGTCAGTCCTGCCGGTGCAGCACCGTCACCATCGTCGACGTGTCGAGCCCCTCGACGACGGGCGTCATGCGCAGCTCGTCGCCGTCGCACGTGTACGTGGAGGTGCCGCCCGCCGCGAAGCCGCTGAGCGGGATCTCCGCCATGCCCGGGATGTCGACGAGCTCGCCGTTGATGAAGGTCTCGTAGCTGAGCTCGAGCGCCGACGCGTCGACGTCGGAGATGACGATCTGCTCGTCCGTCACCTCGGCCGCGCCGGTCACGGTGCCGGACCAGCTGTTGACCATCCGCAGCTCCTGGCCCTCCATGCCCCAGGTCACCTCGACCACCATGTCGCGGTACTGCGTGGTCATCGTGCCGTCCGCGAAGGTCGTCAGGGAGTCGCCGGTGACCGTCGCCTCGGCGCCCAGCTCGGACATCCCGAGTGCGCTCGTGGTCGCCTCCTCCTGGGCCTCGGGGTCGGAGACCCACGTGCCCGCGACGCAGCCCGCGCCGCTGGACACCGCGGGCTCCTCGGCCTCCGGCTCCTCGGCCTCCGGCTCCTCGGTCGCGTCCGCGTCGGCCGTCGCCGCGGGCTCGTCCTCGGTGGCCGTGGCGTCCGGCTCGGCGTCCCCCGAGCACCCGGCGAGCAGCAGGCCGACCGCGGCGAGCGGCGCCACGAGGACGACGGGCAGGGGACGGGTCGCGCGCATGAGCCCTCCAGCCGGGCGGTGGGCGGCCCGCCGGGCGGGACCGCGGGCGGCCATCGTGACACACGGGCGCCCGGGGGCGAAGGGGTCCGCCGGGCGTCGGTCACCGGGTTCCCCGGGCACAATGGCGGCGTGAGGTCCCTGCGCGTCATGAGCTACAACGTCCGCCAGGCCAAGGACGACCGGGCGGCGCTGGCCGACGTGCTCCGGGACGCGGCCCCCGACGTCGTCGCGCTCCAGGAGCCGCCGCGCGGCCCGCTCGGTCGGGTGCGCCTGCGGCGGCTCGCCGAGGAGGCGGGGCTCGAGGTCGCGGTCTCCGGCGG
>JAEZAR010000050.1 GCA_023430425.1 Actinomycetes bacterium
GTCGTGCTGGGCCTGGGGGCGATGCTCGGCGCCGGCGTGTTCGCCGCCTTCGCGCCCGCGGCGTCGGCGGCCGGCGGCGCGCTGCCGCTCGCCCTCCTGCTCGCGGGGCTCGTGGCCTACGCCAACGCGGACTCGTCCGCCCGGCTCGCGGCGGTCCACCCCACGTCCGGGGGCGCCTACGCGTACGGCCGGGCGCGCCTCTCCCCCGCCGCCGGTGCGCTCGCCGGGTTCGCCTTCCTCATCGGCAAGACCGCGAGCGCCGGTGCGGTGGCGCTGACCGTCGGCTCCTACCTCTGGCCGGAGCGGCCCCGCGCGGTCGCCGTCGTCGCGGTGCTGGCGCTGACCGTGCTCGCCGCCACCGGGGTCGAGCGCAGCGCGCGCGTGACGACGGTCGTCGTCGTCATGGTCCTGGTCACCCTGGCCGGGTTCGTGGCCTGGGCCCTCGTCGCGCCGGACGGCGGCAGCGGTCCCGTCGGCCTCTCGGGCGACCGCTCGGCCGGGCCCCTGGGCGTGCTCCAGGGCGCCGGCCTGCTGTTCTTCGCGTTCGCCGGCTACGCCCGGATCGCCACCCTGGGTGAGGAGGTGGTCGACCCTCGCCGCACCCTGCCCCGGGCGATCGCCACCTCGCTGGGCGTCGTGCTCGTCACCTACGGCGCCGTCGGCCTCGCCCTCCTGCACGTGCTCGGGCCCGACCGGCTCGCCCAGGCCGAGCGGCCGGTGGCCGACGCCGTCGCCGCTCTGGGCGGCGGCTCCTGGGTGCCGGTGGTGGTCGCCGTCGCGGTCGTCGCCGCGCTCGCTTCCGGGCTCGGCGTCCTTCTCGGGCTCTCGCGCACCGGGTTCGCGATGGCGCGCGACGGCGTCCTGCCCCGCGTCCTGGCGCGCCTGGACCGCCCGTCGGCCCACCCCGACCGGCCGCGACCCCTCGTCGCGCAGCTCGTCACGGGTGCGGGTGCTCTGCTCGTGGCGGCGGTGGCGGACCTGGCCGCGGCGGTCGCCGTGTCCTCCACCGCGGTCCTGGTCTACTACGCCGTCGCCCACGCGGCCGCGCTGACGCTGCCCGGACGGGCGCGGCGGGTGGTGCCCGTGCTCGGCCTGCTCGGCTGCCTCACGGTCGCCGTCGCGCTCGCCCTGCGGCTCGGCTGAGCGGGGGCGGGCAGGCGGCCACGCCGTCCGCGGCGGGACGGGAGCGGGTCAGCCGCCGACGACGTCCAGGTGCCGGATCTCCTCGGCGTGCAGCTCGCTCGCGATCCCGGCCGCCCAGTCGGCGATGTCGGCCCACTCGCGGAAGTCGCCCTGCTCGGCCTGCAGCAGCGCCACGGCGGCCCGCTCGGCGAGACCGAGGGCGCCGTTGTCGAGCCTGCCCGGGAACGTGCGGTGCCCCCGCGCGCGGATCCGCGCCATGATCCGCGCGACCTCCTCGGCGTCGGACTCGGGGGCACGCGGGGTGCCCACGGGTCCGGACGAGAAGAGCCACACGGGTCGCGCCACCAGGCAGCAGGCGCACCTGTCCACCATCGCGCGCGCCGACGCGGCCCACCGGCCGACGTAGACGGAGGAGCCCAGGACGACCGCGCCGTACGGCTCGACCGTGTCGACGTCGTCCGGGTCGGCGACGGTGACGTCGAAGCCCGCGTCGGTGAGCACCTCGCCGACCGCGTCCCCGATCTCACGGGTGGAGCCGTGGCGTGATGCCACGGCGACCAGGACCTTCATGCGGCACCCCCTTCTGGCGACTGCGGCCGGTTCCCCTCTAGCCTCACCCCCGCGATCGGTGGTCGCGTGGGCCGCAGGTCCCGCAGACTGGGCCCATGACGGCCCCGACGATCCCGACGATCGACCTGCGCACCCCCACCGGCGACATCCCCGTCCCCCTGCTCGGCCTCGGCACGTGGCAGCTGCGCGGCGAGGAGGGCTACCGCGCGGTCCGGCACGCCCTGGACGTGGGGTACCGGCACGTCGACACGGCGACGGCGTACGGGAACGAGGACGTGGTCGGCCGCGCGATCGCCGACTCCGGGCTGGACCGGTCCGAGGTCTTCCTCACCACCAAGCTCCCGCCCGACGCCGCGGGCCGCGAGCGCGAGACGCTCCAGCGCAGCCTCGAGCAGCTCGGCACGGACCACGTGGACCTCTGGCTCGTCCACTGGCCGCCGGACGGGCAGGCCCGCCCGGAGACGTGGCGCGAGTTCCAGGGGGCCCGCGACGCGGGCCTGACGCGCGCCATCGGGGTGAGCAACTACGACATCTCGCAGATCGACGAGCTGGTCGACGCGACGGGTGAGGCGCCGGCGGTCAACCAGATCCCGTTCAGCCCCCGTGACTGGGACCCGCTCCTCGTCTCGGCCCACGCCCAGCGCGGCGTGGCCCTCGAGGGGTACAGCCCGTTCAAGCGCACCGACGCGACCGATCCCGTGCTCACCCGCCTCGCCGAGGCCCACGGCGTCTCCGTCCAGCAGGTGGTCCTGCTGTGGCACCTGCGGCACCGCGTGATCGTGATCCCGAAGTCCGCGCGCCCGGAGCGCATCGAGCGCAACCTCGACGTCGGCGGCTTCACGCTCAGCGACGAGGAGGTCGCCGAGATCGACACGCTCGGCTCCTGACGGGCGTACCCACGCCCGCGGTGCGCCCGGCACACTGGGCGCTGTGAGGTCACTGCTCCGGTCCGCCGGCCGACGGGTGCTGCCGTGGCGCGGACGCACGCTGGCCGTCATGGCCGCGGTCGCCGTCGTGGCGATGCTCGCGGGCGCCCTCACGGCCGTGCAGATC
>JAEZAR010000156.1 GCA_023430425.1 Actinomycetes bacterium
CTGCGGCGGCAGACCCACCCCGTCGTCGGCGACCTCCACCTCCACACGGCCGGGCGGGTCCCCCAGCACGCCGAGGCGCACGACGACCTGGCGCGCCCGTGCGTGCCGAGCCGCGTTCGCGAGCCCCTCCCGGACGACGGCCACGACGTGGTCCGCGTGCGCCGCGCACGCCCGGTCGATGCGCTCGACGTCGCCCTGCTCGGAGTGCGCGGCGTCGACCGGCCGGCCGTCCAGGCGGACCTCGAGGACCGGCGCGAGCGGGAAGAGCGGCTGGGCGCCCGCGACCTCGAGCCGCAGCCGGTCGACGACGGGGGGCGCCCCGCCGTCGTCGAGAGCGCGCAGCGTCGCCCGGATCTGGCGGACGGAGTCCTCCACGCTCCCGAGCGCGCCGTCGAGGAGGCCGGAGACGTCCGGGCCCACCGACGGGTCGCGCCGTGCCTGGTCGAGGCGCACGCCCGCGGCGAAGAGCTGCTGGATCGCCAGGTCGTGCAGATCGCGGGCGATCCGGGCGCGTTCGCCCTGCAGCGCGGCCCGTTCCTCGGCCTGGCGGGCCTCGGAGAGCACGAGCGCGAGCGCGGCCTGCGCGGCGAACGTCTCGGAGAGCGCCAGGTCGGCCGCTGCGAACGGCGCCGCACCCTTGCGGCGCAGGATGACGAGCACTCCGAGGCTCGCGCCTCCCGTGCGCAGCGGCACGTACATCGCCGGGCCGAACTGGCGCATCGCCCGCAGGGGGTGCCTCGCCTGGACCGAGGAGGGCGTCGCGTCGCCGACACCCGTGCGGAAGACCTCGACCGACCGGGAACCGGGCGGCATGACGAGGCCGAGGAGCTCGTCGGCGGCGTGCCCGTCGACGATCTCCATGACGAGCTCGCCGCCCACCCCGGGCAGGACGAGAACGGCGGTGTCCGCCCCGTCGATCTCGCGCGCCGTCGCCGCGACGGTGCTGAGCACCTCCTCCTGGTCGGCGCCTTCGAGCAGCAGCGCCGTGATCCGCTGCCCCGCGGTGAGCCAGCGTTCGCGCCGACGCTCGATCGCGTAGAGCTCGGCGTTCTGGATGGCGACCGCCGCAGCCGCCGCCAGCGCCTCCACGACCGCCTCGTCGTCGTCGTCGAACCCGCCCGGCTTCTCCGCGAGGTACAGGTAGCCGAACGTGGAGTCCTTGACGCGCACGGCGCTGCCGAGGAACGGGCCCATCTCCGGGTGCCCCGCCGGCATCCCCAGGAAGGCGGGGTGGTCGCGCAGGTCCACCAGGCGCAGCACCCCCTCGTCCGGGATCCGCCCCAGGACGCCGACGGCGTGGGGCGGGTGGGCGAGGGCCGCGACGACAGGCTCGGGGATCCCGCTCTGCACGAACGTCCGCGACGCGTCGCGCTCGTCCAGGATGTTGATCGCCCCGTACCGCGCGCCCGTCATCTGCGTGCTCGCGTCGACGAACCGGCGCAGCAGGCTCGGCAGGTCGAGGTCCGCCGCGAGCGCCAGGACCGCGCGCAGCAGGTCCGTGGTGGCCTCGGCCGCGTGCCGGCCCTCCCGCGTCATGCCGCCCCCTCCCGCATCTCGCGGCCGGCCCGCCCGGCTTCCTCGCGCACCGGGAACACTAGGACAGAAGTCCCACCCACGGCTCCCCTGCGTCCGACGCCGGTGCCAGACTGCGCGGATGACGACCGCGTCGCGCACCGTCGTGCGCACGTACCTCGTGCTGACCGCGGGGACCACGCTCGCCTCGTCGCTCATCTGGGGGATCAACACCCTGTTCCTGCTGGACGCCGGGCTGACGAACCTCGAGGCGTTCGCGGCCAACGCCTTCTTCACCCTCGGGATGGTCCTGTTCGAGGTGCCCACCGGCGTCGTGGCCGATGCGCGCGGCCGGCGGGCGTCGTTCCTCCTGGGCGCCGTGGTGCTCGCCGCCACGACGCTCCTGTACTACGGGCTGTGGGCGGTGCAGGGGCCCTTCTGGGCGTGGGCCGTGGTGTCCGTGCTCATCGGCCTCGGTTTCACCTTCTTCAGCGGGGCCACCGAGGCCTGGCTCGTGGACGCCCTCGAGGCGACCGGCCACGCCGGGCCGCTGGAGGCCGTGTTCGGCCGGGCGCAGGTCGCCGGCGGCGTCGCGATGCTCGTGGGCGCGGTCGGTGGCGGTGTGCTGGCCCAGGTCACGACCCTCGGCGTGCCCTTCCTCGTGCGGGTCGCGGCGCTGCTGGCGATGGCGGTGGTCGCGGCCGTGTGGATGCGCGACCTCGGGTTCGCGCCCGACCGGACGACGCCGCCGGGACAGGCGGTGCGCGGCATCCTCGCGGCGTCGGTGCGGCACGGCCTGGGGCACCGTCCGGTGCGGTGGCTCATGCTCGCCGCACCGTTCGTCTCCGGCGTGGGGTTCTACGCCTTCTACGCGATGCAGCCATTCCTCCTCGACCTCTACGGGGACCAGGACGCGTACGCCGTCGCCGGCCTCGCCGCCGCGATCCTGGCGGGCTCCCAGGCGGTCGGCGGGCTCCTCGCGCCGCTGCTCCGCCGGCTCGTGGCGCGCCGCACGACCGCCCTCGTCCTGGCGACCGTCCTGGCATCGGGTGCGCTCGCCGCGCTCGGGATGACGCGCTCGTTCGGGCTCGCGCTCGCGCTCCTCGTCGTCTGGGGCCTGGTGGAGGCCGCCGCCCTCCCGGTCCGCCGGGCCTACCTCAACGACCTCATCCCGTCCCAGCAGCGGGCCACGGTGCTCTCGTTCGACTCGCTGATGGGCAACGTCGGCGGCATCGGCGTCCAGCCCGCCCTCGGGCGGGTGGCCGACCTCCGCGGGTACGGGGGCTCCTACCTCGTCGGGGCGGCGATCCAGCTGCTCGCCGTGCCGTTCCTGCTCCTCAGCCGGCGGGAGGGGCACGCGGCGGACCGCCGGTCGACCGCGCGATGACTTTCCACGGCCTCGGCGGTCTGCCCTCCATGGACGAACCCCAGGTCGCCCCGGCCCGTGGCACGCCGACGCCGCCCCCCGCGTCCCCGGCGTCCCCCGCGTCCCACGCGTCGGCCCCCACGCTCCCGCCCGAGCCCGCGCCCGAGCCCGCGCCCGCCCCGCAGACCGTCGAGCACGCCGTCGCGCTCCTCGCC
>JAEZAR010000194.1 GCA_023430425.1 Actinomycetes bacterium
ACGCGTAGAGGTTGGCGTGGCTCGAGCCGACGATCCGGACCGTCGACGTCGAGCAGTTCTGCTCGTGGTCGGCGTGCAGGACGAGCAGCAGGTCGAGCGCCTTGACCATGACCGGGTCGACCTCGTAGAGGGCGCCGTTGGGCTGGAAGGCCATGCGCAGGAAGTCGCCGACGTAGCCGATGCCGCGGTGCGGCCCGATCATCTGCTGGCCCAGCGCCCGGCGGTGGGCGTAGGCCGCGATCGTCGGCGCCTTGGCGAGCAGGAGCACGGTGGCGAGCTCGACGGTCTGGGGGTCGAACGGGTCGACGCTCTCCGGGTAGTAGCCCGGGAGGGCGGACACGGCGCTCGAGAGGACGGCCATCGGGTGGGCGTTCGCGGGGAACGCCCCGATGAGGGCCTTGAAGTTGTCGTGCAGGTGCGTGTGGCGCTCGACCCGCTCCACCCAGCCCTCGAGCTGGCCGTGCTTGGGCAGCTCGCCGTGGGTGAGCAGGTAGGACACCTCGAGGAAGCTCGAGCCCTCCGCCAGCTGCTCGATCGGGTAGCCGCGGTAGAGCAGGACACCCTGGTCGCCGTCGATGTAGGTGATGGCGGACTCGCAGGACGCCGTGTTCATGAAGCCGGGGTCGTAGGTGACGACACCCGTCTCCTTCAGCAGCGCGGAGATCCCGATGCCGTCGTTGCCGAGGGCGGCCGGGACCCGGCGCAGCTCGAGGGCGGTCTCGTCGACGCGGAGCTCCACCGATCCGTGGACGGTCTGGGTCATGCCCTCCTCCTTCGCGCCGGCCGGGTTTTGACCGGTCGGCGTCGTGCGTGGGTGTGGGACGAACGTACCGGGCCCGCACCCGGGGTGCCCATTCGCGTCCGCCCGCGGGACGGCGGTCCGCAGACGGTCAAGCCGCAGTAAAGCAGAGACCGGGCTACGGTGTCTCGAGTTTCACGCGCCCGTCAAGCGGGCCGCGGCCCGCGCCACGTCCTCGTCGGACGCGGTGAGCGCGGCGCGGACGTGGCGGGTGCCCGCCGGACCGTAGAACGCGCCGGGGGCGACGAGGATTCCACGATCGGCCAGGTCGGCGACGGTCTGCCAGCAGTCCTGCCCGACGCCGGGGGGACGCAGCCACAGGTACAGGCCCGCGGCCGACCCGTCGACCACGTACCCCGCCTCGGTGAAGGCTGCCAGGAGCACTGCACGGCGCCGCCGGTACCGGTCCACCTGGGCCGCGACGTGGGCGTCGTCGGCGAGCGCCGCCGCCATCGCCGCCTGCACCGGCGCGGGCACCATCATCCCGGCGTGCTTGCGCACCTGGAGCAGGCCCGCGACCAGGCGCGGGTCGCCGGCGACGAACCCGGCACGGTACCCGGCGAGGTTCGACTGCTTCGACAGCGACTGCACGACCAGCAGGCCCGTGTGGTCGCCGTCGCACACCCGGGGGTCCAGCACGCTCGGCACCCCGTCCGTCGCCCACGGCTCGTCCCAGGCCAGGAGCCCGTAGCACTCGTCGGACGCGACCACCGCACCCTGCGCCCGCGCCGCGGCGACCACGGCGCGCAGCTCCGCCACGCCGAGCACGCGGCCCGTCGGGTTCGCCGGCGAGTTCAGCCAGACCAGTCGGACGTCCGTGCGACGGGCCCAGACCGAGGGGTCGTCGGCCGGCAGGGGGTCGGCGCCGGCGAGCCGCGCACCCACGTCGTAGGTGGGGTAGGCGACCTCCGGGTGCACGACGACGTCGCCCGCGCCCAGGCCGAGGAGGGAGGGCAGGGTCGCGACCAGCTCCTTCGACCCGATGGTCGGCAGCACGGCCACCGGGTCCACGCCGGGCGCCCCGCGCCGGCGCGCGAGCCAGCCCGCCGCGGACCGGCGCACCTCGTGGGTGCCGTGCGTCGTGGGGTACCCCGGGGCGTCGGCGGCCCCGGCGAGCGCCTCGCGCACCACCTCCGGCGTCGGGTCGACGGGGGTGCCCACGGAGAGGTCGACGACGCCCCCGGGGTGCTCGCGCGCCCGGCGGGCGTGCGGCACCAGGGTGTCCCAGGGGAAGTCGGGCAGGCCCGCGGTGTCGAAGCCCACCTGCGGCGTCAGGCCGTGGCGCCCGACTGGGGCGGGAGGGCGGCGACGATCGGGTGGTCGTGGTCGATCTCGCCCATCTTCGCGGCGCCGCCCGGGGAGCCGAGCACGTCGAAGAACTCGACGTTGACGCGGTAGTACTCGCTCCACTGCTCGGGCACGTCGTCCTCGTAGTAGATCGCCTCGACCGGGCACACCGGTTCACAGGCGCCGCAGTCCACGCACTCGTCCGGGTGGATGTACAGCGACCGCTTGCCCTCGTAGATGCAGTCGACGGGACACTCCTCGACGCACGCCTTGTCCTTGACGTCGACGCAGGGCTGGGCGATCACGTAGGTCACGACGCGGTCCTCTCGGGCGGGGTCGCGCCTAGTATCCCCCACAGGCGTCGCCGAGCCCGACCCGGGGGCGGCGCGGTGGACGGAGGTGGCGGTGGCGACCACGGGACCGGTGTGGGCGTCGTGGCCGCTCGGCGCCCGCGTCGTCGTGCGGCGGCGCCTGCCGGACGGCAGGTACGGCGACGTCCTGGGCGACCTCCTGGAGACCGGTGCGGACGGGGTGCTGGTGCGCACGCGGCGCGGTGACGTGCGGGTCCGCGCGGCCGAGATCGCCGTCGGCAAGCTGGTCCCTCCGGCACGGCCGCGGCGCGCGCGCAGCGGGCCCCGCGACGAGCCCGCGGGCTGACCGGGTCGCCGGGGGGTCAGCCGGTGGGCGGCGGTCCGCAGACGATCTCGTTCTGGGGCCGGTACGTCGTCGTCCAGGACTCGTGGTCCTGCTGCACCCCGTCGAGGAGGACCGTGCGCGTCACCGTCACCCGGAACCCCGGGTTGCCCGCCGACTGGGCCTCGCAGGTCGGCGACTGCGAGTACACGGTGCGCGGCTGCACCACGTTCGACCGCCCGCTCGTCGTCGTCTCGACCGTGAAGTACGGCGTGCTCCAGACGCGCACGTAGACGTACCCGTCGGCCACCCAGGACTGCAGCAGCGCCCCGTACGGGGTGTTGTTGCGCCACCGCATGTTGACCTGCGGCGTGAAGATCGTCGCCTCGCGCCCTTCGGGGTACCGACGGAACCACTCGCTGTGCGGCTGGTGCTCCACCAGCTCGTAGCCGGCGAAGAAGGCTGCGTTGTAGGTGGTCGTCGACATCTGCGACAGGCCGCCGCCCCACGCGTCGGTGTGCTCGCCGTTGACGATCGCGCCCGCCTGCACGTACCCGTTCGCCGCGTCGATCGGGCCGAGCGCCTCGGCCAGGTCGAACTCCTCCCCCGGACGGATGAGCATCCCGTTGATCTTCGAGGCACCGTTGGCGATGTTGCGCGTGCGCCGGGGCTCGCTGGTCAGGGGCGTGCGGAACTCGGAGACGATCTGCGTGATGCCGAGCGCCTCCATCTCCGCCACGGACTCGGCGGGGTCGGCCAGGACCAGCTCCACCGTGGCCGTGCGGTCCCCGGACGTCGTGCCCGCCTCCGCGACGGCGTCGGCGAGCGCCTCCGGGTCGAGCGTGGTCCCCGGGGCGCCGGGCACGATGACGGGCCCGGTGTCCGCGAACGTGAAGGTGGGCTCCTCGGCGGCGGTGAGGAGGTTCGTCGTCCGCGCGACGACCGCCTCGGCGAGCGCGGCCCCGTCCAGGGCGAGCGCGAGCTCGCCGTCCTCGGGGACGAACGACGCCGCCCCCGTGAGGACGTCGACGGGCAGCTCGGCCACCTGACCGCCGACGGCGACCCGCACCGGCGCCGAGGCCAGCGGCTCGGCCAGGCCCTCCAGTGCCGCGGCGACGTCGTCGTCGTCGACCGCGGGCTGCTCGGGCTCGGTGGGCAGCTCGATCGGCCGCGCGGCGGTGAGCCACGTCGAGGCGAGGACGTCGACGGCGCCGGGCACGTCGAGCGACACCCCCTCGGCGGACGGCGTCGACGCGGGCACGCCCTCCGTGAAGGCGAGGCCGCCGTCGACGGGCGGGGTGGACAGCGTCTCGGCCACGCTCTCCAGCAGGTCGGCGAGGGCCTCGCGGTCCACCTCGCTGACGGGCTCCGCCGGGCCGGCGCCGAAGAGCTGGGCCCAGAGCCGGGCGGGCTCGAGCCCGAAGCCGGTCACCTGCTCGACGGTCGCCTCGGCATCGAACGTCAGGCCGGCGACGTCGGGCTCGAGGGCGGTGCGCCGGTCGTCCACCGCGACGTCGAGGTCCCCGGTGGCCGCGGCGTCCAGGCCCTCCTCGAGCGCGGCGACCGCCTGCGGGGCGGGCAGCCCGCCGCTGTCCACGCCCGCGACCGTCGTCCCCGGTGGCACCCGGTCCGACCACAGCCAGAGGGCTCCGACGTACGCGCCCGCGAGCAGCACGAGCACGACGGCGACCACGGCGAGCACCAGACCCCGGCGACGCCGCCGCCGCGGAGCCGCAGCGGGACGGTCGTCGACGCGGGGCGCACGCACGTCGGTCGGGGC
>JAEZAR010000371.1 GCA_023430425.1 Actinomycetes bacterium
ACGTACCGGGTGCTGGCCCGTGCGGCCGCGACCCGCGCGCTCGCGGGCGGGCGGCTGCGCCCGGACCAGGCCGAGCCGCTCCTCGACGTGCTCGCCGACCCCGAGGGGGGCGACCGGTGAGCGGGCCCCGGGTCGTGCGCACGAGGGCCGAGCTGGCGGCCGCCCTGGGGGAGGCCACGGGTCGGCGGGCCGTCGTCATGACGATGGGCGCCCTGCACGAGGGGCACCTGTCCCTGGTGCGACGGGCCCGCGAGCTCGCCGACCTCGTCGTCGTGACGATCTTCGTCAACCCGCTGCAGTTCGGCGCCGGGGAGGACCTCGACCGGTACCCACGGGACCTCGCCGGTGACCTGCGCCTCCTGTCCGGCGCCGGCGCCGACCTCGTCTTCGCCCCCGAGGTCGACCAGGTGTACCCCGACCCGCCCGTCGTGACCGTGCGGGCCGGGACGCTCGGCGAGGTGCTCGAGGGCGCCGTCCGACCCGGTCACTTCGACGGCGTGCTCACGGTGGTGCTCAAGCTGCTCCACCTCGTGCACCCCGACGTCGCGCTGTTCGGCCAGAAGGACGCCCAGCAGCTGGCGGCCATCCGGCGCATGGTCGTCGACCTGGACGTCCCGGTGGAGGTCGTGGCAGGACCGATCGTGCGCGACGCAGACGGCGTCGCGCTCTCCTCCCGCAACGCCTACCTCGACCGGGAACAGCGCGAGCACGCGCGGGCGTTGTACACGTCGGTGCGTGCCGCGCAGGCGGTCGCCATGCAGGGCGCGGGGGCCGGAGAGGTCAGGCGCGCGGCGGAGGAGGTCCTGACCACGGCGCCGGGCGTGACGGCGGAGTACGTGGCGCTGGTGGACCCGGACTCGATGGCCGACGTCGACCCGGGCCACGAGGGGCCGGCGCTCCTCGCGGTGGCCGCCCGGGTGGGCGCCACCCGCCTGATCGACAATACGATGGTGACCTTGGCAGGGCTGCGGACCGGGGGTCGGAGGGAGGAGGAGCGATGACCGAGGGCTGGCTGCGGACCATGATGGTCGGCAAGATCCACCGCGCGACGGTGACGGCTGCCGAGCTCGACTACGTCGGCTCCATCACCCTCGACGCCGACCTCCTGGCCGCCTCGGGGATCCTGCCGGGGCAGCAGGTGGACGTCGTCGACGTGACGAACGGGGCCCGGCTGACGACCTACGCGATCGCCGGGGACCCGGGGTCGGGCGTGGTGTGCGTCAACGGCGCCGCGGCCCATCTCGTGCACCCCGGCGACATGGTCATCGTCATCGCCTACGCGGCGCTCCCGGACCACGACGCGCGCACGTACGACCCCCGGGTCGTGCACGTCGACGCGCACAACCGGATCGTCAGCGTGGACGGCGACCCCGGGGCCGCACCCGCGGGCATGCGCACGGCCGCGATCGCGTGGGCCCCCGGCCCTCGATGACCGTCCCCCCGCCCACCGTCACCCCGACGACCGTCGCCCTGACGACCGTCCCCCCCGACGTCCCGGTGAGGCTCGGGCGGCGCCTGGCGGCGCGGACGCCGGGCTGGACGGCGTCCGCCGACGTCGTCGTCGTCGGCTCGGGCATCGCGGGCCTCACCGCGGCGCTGGCCCTGCGCACGCAGGTCCCCCGCGTCCTGCTCATCACCAAGAGCGTGCTGGCGTCGGGCTCGACGGTCTGGGCGCAGGGCGGCATCGCTGCGGCGCTGGACCCGCGCGACACCCCCGAGGCGCACCTGGCCGACACGCTCGTCGCGGGTGCGGGCGTGTGCGACCCCCTGGCGGTGGAGGTCCTCGTGCGCGAGGGGCCGGGCCGGGTGCGCGAGCTCGCCGGGCTGGGCGCCGCCTTCGACCTGGACCACGCGGGCGAGATCTCGCTCACCCGCGAGGGTGGGCACGGGACGCGACGCATCGCCCACGCGGGCGGCGACGCGACGGGCGCGGAGATCAGCCGCGCACTGGTGGCCCGGATCGAGGCCGTCCGCAACGACCCGGGCATCGAGGTGATCGAGCACGCCCTCGTCCTGGACCTGCTCACGGCCGCCCCGTCCGCAGACGGCCGCCCCGGACCGGTCTGCGGGGTCACCCTGCACGTCCGTGGGGAGGGCGAGCGGGACGGCGTCGGCGCGGCGCTGGCGCCGGCGGTCCTGCTGGCGACCGGCGGGATCGGCCAGGTGTACCCCTCGTCCACGAACCCGGCGCTGGCCACGGGCGACGGTCTCGCCGCCGCCCTGCGGGCGGGCGCCGCCGTCGCCGACATGGAGTTCGTGCAGTTCCACCCGACGGTGCTGTGGCTGGGCGCCGGTGCCAAGGGGCAGCTGCCGCTCGTCTCGGAGGCGGTGCGCGGCGAGGGGGCGATGCTCGTCGACGTCGACGGCGCGCGCTTCATGCCCGACGTGCACCCCATGGCGGAGCTCGCGCCGCGCGACGTCGTGGCGCACGCCATCGTGCGGCGGATGGCCGCCACGGGGGCCGACCACGTCTACCTCGACTGCCGGCACCTGGACGCGGACTTCCTGCACGCGCGGTTCCCCACGATCCACGCGCGGCTCCTCGCGGAGGGCATCGACCTCGCGGAGGACCTCGTGCCGGTCGCGCCCGCGCACCACTTCCACTCCGGGGGCGTGCTCACCGACCTCGACGGCCGGTCCGGCGTGCCGGGGCTGTACGCGGCGGGGGAGGTGGCGTGCACGGGCGTGCACGGCGCGAACCGGCTCGCGTCGAACTCGCTCCTCGAGGGCCTGGTCTTCGCGCACCGGGCCGCCCGCGACATCGGCGCGCGGCTCGCCGCGGGCGACCTCGTCGCCCGCGACCCCGTCGATCGGCCCGGTGCCGTGCTCGTGGCCGC
>JAEZAR010000053.1 GCA_023430425.1 Actinomycetes bacterium
CAGCAGCTCCTCCGTGGTCGGTACGCGCCCCCGCTCGCCGGTCACCGGTCCACCGTAACGGCCGACGCGCGGCTCGCCGGACCGCGCAACCGGCCGCCGGGCCGCCCCGGGGATGACGGCGGCCCCCTCGCGCGTTGCACGGGCATGAGCCCCGACGCCCCACGGACCGCCGTGCCCGAGTCCGTCGTCGACATCGACGACGTCCCCCTGACGACCATCGACGGCCGGTCGACGACGCTGGCCGACCTCGGCGGCTCGGTGCGCCTCGTCGTCAACGTCGCGTCGCGGTGCGGCTTCACGCCGCAGTACGCCGGCCTCGAGCGCCTGTGGCGCGCGTACCGGGACCGCGGCCTGGTCGTCGCCGGCTTCCCGAGCAACCAGTTCCTCCAGGAGCTCGGCTCCGAGGACGCGATCGTCGAGTTCTGCCGGGCCTCCTACGGCGTGACCTTCCCGATGTTCGCGAAGGTCAAGGTCAACGGGCGGGGGAGGCACCCCCTGTTCACCCGGCTCGCCGCCGTGCCCGACGCCGACGGCCAGGCGGGGCGGGTCGCGTGGAACTTCGAGAAGTGGCTCGTCGGGCCGGGCGGGGTCGCCCGCCGCTACCGCAGCCGCGTCGAGCCGGAGGCCCCCGAGATCGTCGAGGCGATCGAGCGCGCGCTCGCCTGAGGCGCGGCCGCCGGGCCATTTCCACGGGCCGCGGGAACCGCCCGCCGGGCCAATGCCCGGCCCGTCGGCGACCGTTCGGGTGAACCGGCCGCACGGCCTGCGAATCGCCTGCGACCGGACTTAGAAACGGTGGATGATCTGCGCGAACGTGCCTGTCGCGCCGACCCGTGGAGCCCTCCGTGCCTGCCCACCGCGCACCTCGTCCGCGTTCCCGCCGACCGGTCCGGACGGCGGTGGTCGCCGTCGGCGCGCTGGTGCTCCTGCCCGGTGTGGCCGGGGTGGCCGCAGCGGCGCCCGGCGACCTGGTGCCGGTCGTCACCATCACCACCGACCCCGAGGTGCCGGTGCTCGGCGCGAACTTCTACGTCGACTTCGACGTCCGCGCCGGTGGCGACCCCGTCCCCGACACGACGGTCCGGGTGACGTCGGGCAGCCCGACCTTCGACAAGGAGCTCGTCGGCGGCGCGGCCCGGATCGGCGTCTCGGTGGGGGTCCCGATGCTCTACCAGGCGACGATCGCCTACCCGGGCGCCCCCGGGATCGCGGGGGCGGTCGCGGGCCGCGCGATCGACCTCGCCGACGCCCGTCCGCCGCAGACGGTCACCCTGGCGGGGCTCCCGACCTCCGCGGGCGTCGGAACCGTGCTCCCCTTCGCCGCGAGCGCGACCTCGGGGCTGCCCGTCGCGGTCTCGGCGACGGGACCGTGCACGGTCGTGGGCACCTCGGTGTCGACCTCGGGCGCGGGGACCTGCCAGGTCACCGCGACGCAGGGGGGCGCGGGCGCCTGGGCCCCCGTGACCGTCGCGTGGTCGGTCGACGTGACCGGCCCGGTCGACCCACCGGGCGCCCCGACCGGGGTCGGTGCGATGGCGGCCGCGGGGTCCGCCGTCGTGACCTGGTCCCCGCCGGCGGTGACGAACGGCGACATCGTCGAGTACGCCGTCGTGCACAAGGTCCCGGGGCAGCCGTGGAGCGTGCCGGTGACCGTCGCGGCACCCGTCCCGGGCGACCCGCCGCCGACCACCCTGACCCTGACCGGGCTCACGAACGGCCAGCGCTACGAGGTCGCCGTCGCCGCGCGCAACGCCGCCGGCTACGGGGAGCTCTCCGACGTCGTGGAGGTCACGCCCGTGCTGACCTCCACCCTGGTGATCTCCCCGCTCACGCCGCCCGTGAGCGGCGTGTTCACGGTCGCCGTGATCCTCACCGCGGGCGGTGCGCCGCTCGCCGGTGAGATCGTCATGCTGGTCGTGGATGGTGGCCTCCCGTGGGTGGCGGCGACCGACGGGACGGGCACGGCGACGTTCCTGCTGACCGGAGTGCCCGCCGGCCCGCTGCTGCTCACCGCCTCGTTCGCGGGGACCCCGGCCGTCCTGTCGAGCTTCGCCGCGCTGGGCGTCCAGGTGCGGCACGAGCAGACGATCGGGCTGGCCGCCGCCCTGCCGCCGACCGTCGTCGTCGGCCAGGGCGTCGCGCTGCCCGCGACCACGTCGGCCGACCTGCCCGTGGTCTACGCCACGAGCACCCCGGGCGCCTGCGCCGTCGAGGGCGCCGTCGTGACGTTCCTCGCGGCCGCCACCTGCTCGATCACCGGCTCGCACCCGGGCGACGCGACCTGGGCCCCGGTCGAGGAGTCGGTCTCGGTGACGCCGGTGCCGGACCAGACGATCGGGCTCGACGCGGCGCTGCCGGCGGCCGACCTCGTCGGCACCGTGCACGCGCTGCCCGCGCTGACGAGCGCCGGGGTGGCCGTCACGTACGCCACCTCCACCCCCGGCGTCTGCACCGTGGCGGGGGCCACCCTGACCCTCGTCGGCGCGGGCGCCTGCACCGTGTCGGGGTCCGCGCCCGGCAGCGGGCCGTTCGCGCCCGTGACGGAGGAGGTGACGTTCGACGTCCTCCTCGTCCAGACCGTCGGGCTCGCGGCGGCGCTGCCCGCCTCCGCCCCGGCCGGCGGCACCCTGGCCCTGCCCGCCCTGACGTCCGCCGGCCTGCCGGTGTCCTACCTCACGACGACGCCCGCCGTCTGCACGGTGGTCGCGTCGACGCTGTCGCTGCTCACCGCCGGGCGCTGCTCGGTCGAGGGC
This sequence comes from Actinomycetes bacterium, assembly GCA_023430425.1. The sequence continues at coordinate 2,754 of JAEZAR010000053.1, forward strand.
TCCAACGCCGGCGACGGCACCTGGGCCGCGGTCCTCGAGGGCGTGTCGTTCGACGTGACGCTGCGGCCGCAGACGGTGGCGATCTCCGCCGTCGGGCCGAAGCGGTACGGCGACGCCCCCTTCGAGGTCGAGGCCACCGCGACGAGCGGGCTGCCCCTCACGTACACGGCCGCGGGCGCCTGCACCGTCGACGGCTCCACCGTGACGATCACCGGGACGGGTGCGTGCACGCTCACGGCCCGCCAGGCGGGCGACGCCGTGTGGGCGCCCGCCGACGCGGACCTCGTCGTCGAGGTGGCGCCGCGGGCGCACACGATCACCCTCCTCGGCGTCCCGGCGGTCCAGCAGGGCGCGGGCACGGTGCGCGTCCAGGCCGAGTCGAGCCTCGGCCGACCGGTCACGCTCGCGGTGACCGGCCCGTGCACCGTCGCGGCGGGCGTCCTCGCTGCCGTCGGCGTCGGCGAGTGCGTCCTGACCGCGACCGCGGCGGGCGACGCCCTCACGGACCCCGCCTCGGCCACCGCGCGGATGACGGTGCTGCCCGTCCCGACCCTGCTCGGCATCCGCATCGACGGCGCGGTCGGCGACCGCGCCGCAGGGCTGGCCGTCACGGGCGTCGCCGAGGAGCTGCGGCCCGGGTCGACGCTGACGCTGACAGTGGAGTCGACGCCCGTCGTCCTGGGGTCAGCCGTGGTGACGGCCGACGGCGGCGCGACCGTGCGCGGGAGCCTTCCGGCGCTGGGGGCGGGCACCCACCGCGCCGTCCTGACCGGGACCGCGCTCGACGGGTCCGCCGCCTCGTACGCCGTGGTGTTCGGCGTCGGCGCCGACGGCCGGATCGCGTGGCTCGGCCGGCCGACGC
>JAEZAR010000101.1 GCA_023430425.1 Actinomycetes bacterium
CCGCAGGACCCCGCCGCGAGCACCGTCGGAGGCGGCGCCCCGCACGCCGCGCAGCCGGCCGGGGCCCGGGCGCCGGGCCGCGTGCGCCACCTCGCCTGGGCGAACCTCGTCGCGCAGATCGGCATCATCGTCACCGGTGGCGCCGTGCGGCTCACCGGGTCGGGCCTCGGCTGCTCGACCTGGCCGTCGTGCGAGCCGGGGCAGTTCACCCCCCAGCTGCGCGCGGAGACCCCTGGGCACGCCTTCATCGAGTTCGGCAACCGGACGCTCACGGGGGTCCTCGCCGCGATCGCCCTGGCGCTGCTGATCGCGGCCTGGCGCCGGCCCGGGCTGCCGCGGTGGTACCGGCGCCTCGCGGTGGTCCCCCTCGCCGGCGTGGTGGCCCAGGCGGTCATCGGCGGGGCGACGGTGCTCGCCAAGCTCCACCCCGCCGTCGTCGGCGTGCACATGCTCGTCTCGCTCGCGCTGGTCGCGGCGTCGACGCTGCTCGTCGCCCGGTGGCCCGGTGCCGACCGGCCGGCCGCGCCGCGTGCCACGGTGACCCCCGGCACCCGCCGCGCGGCGGACGCGCTCGTCGCGGTCGGCGTCGTCCTCATGGTCCTGGGCGTCGTGACGACGGGCGCGGGCCCCCACGGCGGCGACGAGGAGTACGCGTACCGCTACGCCGTGGACCCCGTGGTCGTCGCCAAGGCGCACGCATGGGCCGTGTGGCTCTTCGTCGCGCTCCTCGTGGCGTGCCTGGTCCTGCTGCGCCGGGACGGCGTCCGAGCCCGTGCCTGGCGGGCCTGGGTGGTGCTGCTCGGCGTCACGCTCGCGCAGGGCCTCGTGGGGTACGTCCAGTACTTCACGGGGCTCCCCGAGCTGCTCGTGGGCGTCCACCTGCTCGGCACGGGAGTGCTCGCCGCCGCGCTCACGTGGGCGCGGTCAGGGGTCCGGGCCGACCTGCCCTGACGCCGGGCGGCGTCAGGCGGGGCGCAGGTCGACCCAGCCGCGGGCCCGCGCGGCGGCGGCCGCGAGCACGCCCACCACCGTCGACGGGTTGCGCAGGTGCCCGCCGAGCACGGCGGTCACGGCGTCGTCCAGCGGGAGCCAGGTCGCCTCCATGTCCGCCTCCTCCGCCTCACGCCGGTGGCGGTCGGCCTCGGGCACCGGGGAGAGTTCCCGCGCGAGGTACACCCGCAGGGCCTCGTCGCTGCCGCCCGGGGTGCTGAGGTAGTCCGCGAGGACCCACCACCTGGCGGCCACCAGGTCCGCCTCCTCCGCCAGCTCGCGGCGCGCAGCCTCCGCAGGGTCCTCGCCCGGCACGTCGAGGAGGCCCGCGGGAGGCTCCCACAGCTCGGCCCCCGCGGGGTGGCGGTACTGGCGCAGCAGCAGGACGGCGTCGTCGTCGTCGAGCGCGAGCACGGCGACCGCGCCCGGGTGGCGCACGAACTCGCGGGTCACGGTGCCCGCGTCGCCCAGCTCGACGGTCTCGCGGACCACGTCCCAGATGAGTCCGCGGTGGACCACCCGGGAGTCGAGGACCGGCCGCTCGCCCGGGACGTCCGCCGGCAGCATCAGGACCGGTCCGCGGCCGCGGCCGCCCGCACGTCGAGCGCTGCCCGGACCAGACCGGCGAACAGCGGGTGCGCCCGGGTCGGCCGGGACTGGAACTCCGGGTGCGCCTGCGTCCCCACGTAGTACGGGTGGACGTCCGTGGGCAGCTCGACGAACTCGACCAGCCGGCCGTCCGGGGACGTGCCCGACACGACCAGGCCGGCCTCCTCGAGCTGGTCCCGGTAGGCGTTGTTGACCTCGTAGCGGTGCCGGTGCCGCTCGCTGACGCGGTCCGTGCCGTACGCCTTGGCGGCCACCGTGCCGGGGACGAGGACGGCGTCGTACGAGCCGAGCCGCATCGTGCCGCCCATGTCGCCCTCGCCCTCGACGATGGCGAGCTGCTCCGCCATCGTGGCGATGACCGGGTGCTCGGTGCCCGGGTCGAACTCGGACGACGACGCCCCCGCCAGGCCGAGGACCGCCCGCGCGTACTCCATGACCATCACCTGCAGGCCGAGGCACAGGCCGAGCGTCGGCACGCCCCGGGTGCGCGCCCACGTCAGCGCCCCGACCTTGCCCTCGATGCCCCGCACGCCGAAGCCGCCGGGCACGAGCACGGCGTCGACGCCGGCCAGCTCCTTCTCGGCGCCCTCCGGGGTGGCGCACAGGTCGGAGGCGACCCAGCGCACCCGCACCCGCGCGTCGTTCGCGAACCCGCCGGCGCGCAGCGCCTCGGTCACCGACAGGTAGGCGTCCGGCAGGTCGACGTACTTGCCGACGAGGGCCACCTCGACCTCGTGCGTCGCGTGGTGCACGACCCGCGTGACCCGGTCCCACGCGCTCCAGTCCACGTCGCGGAACGGCAGGCGCAGGCGCTGCACGACGTACGCGTCCAGGCCCTCCCGGTGCAGCACGCGCGGGATGTCGTAGATGCTCGGCGCGTCCGCGGCCGTGACCACGGCCTCGACGTCCACGTCGCAGAACAGTGCGATCTTGCGCTTGGTCGACTCGGGCAGCTCGCGGTCCGCGCGCAGGACCAGCGCGTCCGGTTGGATGCCGATGCTGCGCAGCGCCGCGACGGAGTGCTGCGTGGGCTTGGTCTTGAGCTCGCCGGAGGGGGCGAGGTACGGGACGAGGGAGACGTGCAGGAAGAACACGTTGTCCCGGCCGACGTCCTGGCGCACCTGGCGTGCGGCCTCGATGAAGGGCAGCGACTCGATGTCGCCGACGGTGCCGCCGATCTCCGTGATGATGACGTCGACCTCGGGGCCGGCCTGGGCCCGCATCCGGGACTTGATCTCGTCGGTGATGTGCGGGATCACCTGGACGGTGTCGCCGAGGAACTCCCCGCGCCGCTCCTTGGCGATGACGCTGGAGTAGATCTGCCCCGTCGTCACGTTCGCCTGCGCGGACAGCGGCACGTCGAGGAAGCGCTCGTAGTGGCCGATGTCCAGGTCGGTCTCGGCGCCGTCGTCGGTGACGAACACCTCACCGTGCTGGAACGGGTTCATCGTCCCGGGGTCGACGTTGATGTACGGGTCGAGCTTCTGCATGGTCACGCGCAGGCCGCGCGACCTCAGGAGCCGACCGAGGCTGGAGGCCGTGAGCCCCTTGCCCAGAGAGGAGGCGACGCCCCCGGTGACGAAGATGTGCCGGGTCACCAAGTCCGACCGCCCGGAGAGTCGGTTCGCGCGCTCTGCCACGGGCTTCCACTCTACCCGACGGACCCGGGCTCCTCAGGGCGACGCTCGCTGGTCGGACGGACCGGCGCGTCGGCGGGGCGGGCGGCGGGCCCGCGCGCGCCGGCCTCGCGCTCGTCCGTGCC
>JAEZAR010000105.1 GCA_023430425.1 Actinomycetes bacterium
TTTCTGTCCACTTTGTGTCCCGCGGCGGCGCTCCCGCCGCGGGATGCCTGCCGCTGGGTGCCCATCCACCGCGTCTCCGGCCCCGCTCGATGATCCGAGGGGCGAGGCAGCTCGAGGCATCTCCCCTTACGAGACCCACGAACCCGTGCCTCAGGACCACCGGCTCGCGGACTGTGGCGCCACGAAGCACGACTCGGCTCTCTGGATCTGCTAGCGCTACCCGCGCCAATCGATCCACTCGGCAACCAACGCCTCGACGGACGCCCTGACCGAGTCCTCGTCAATCGGAGCGTCAATGTCGAGAGCCTCGAGAAGCGCGAACAGGTCATGCAGAGTGACCGAGGCACGTCCGCTCGAAGGCGGATCAACTACCCCCCACATCGCCATGAAGACGAGCGCGAAAGGTCGCGCCGAGAGTTCACCCGCAAGGTAGAGGTGGACAATTCGAGCATAAGCGTCAGTGGCGATGCGCCGACTCACCACAGCCTTCTCCTAATCACTATGTCGCGTACCTGCCGCCACGATGCCCTGTATCCAGTCACGAATGTGAAGTCCGGTCGAGTGACGACAACATTCCGCGTGCGCAAGTTGAGCCGCAGCACCGCTGGTTGGCTTCGGTAACTCCCGCGAAGCGCCAGGGTCGCGCGACTCCGTACGTGATTCTGCACCGCCGACGTCGCGGACGCCATCGTCCCCGTGTTCGTTGAACCGATGACCCCGAAGTCCTGGCCATGTTTGGTGGTGAACTTCTGCACACTGCTGCGCGTGAACGCGACCACTCGAGACCGTGCAAGCTTCGGGACGGCACGCGCCGCTGCCTGGCCGGCCTTGAAGGCGGTCCTGCCTGCGCGAAGGACCGCAGCCGCACCCTTAACGACCGCCCCGGCGCCGACGAGGGCGGCGGCCGCGGTCGCACCCATGATCAGGGCCTGGGCGGTGTTGCCCTGCGCCGCATACGCCACCGCCGACACACCGGCGGCGGCGGCGCCGATCGGGCCGGGGATGTTCGAGGCGATCTCCCCGACCGTGGCCACGACTTTCAGGATCGACCCGAACGAGAACGTGCCTCCCAGGTCGGTGCAGTTGACCGGGTCCGCCGAGCAGTAGTCATACGCCGACGCACTGCCCCCGGGGACGGGGTCGACGGACATGAAGCGCCCGGTGGCCGGCTGATACAGCCGCACCCCCATCAGAATCACGCCGCCGAGGGCCTCCCCCGAGCGCTGGAACGCCCCGAGCCACCCATACCGGCCCGCCGACGCCGACCCCGAACCCAGATCGACCGGGTTGCCGAACTCATCCGCGCGGAAGTACTCCAGGCCCGACCACGTCGCCTGCGTCGCGCCGTCGGCGACCGGCAACGTCCCGACGACGTCGCCGTGCAGGTCGACCAGCTGCACCACCCGACCACCGCTCAGCGTGGTCGTGACCGCCAGGTCACCCTCCACCCCCGAGACGAACCGGGTCACGTCCGAGGGCAGCGTCGAGTCCTCCAGGATCCACGCCGGCTCATCCGAGTCCGTGGCGTAGTGGGAGACCTTCGTGACCGACGACGCCCACGCGTCGTTCACCCACGCGAACTCCTCATACGTCGAGCGCCGCTGCAACGGGTCCAGACCCCACGCCACCCGCGCCTGCCCAGGAACCTCCTGGGCGGCGATCAGGTCGTTCACGTAGAACTCGTTCGCCACCACGCCGGTGCCGTCACCGTCGGGCATCGAGGTGATCCGACCCAGCGGGTCATACGTCCACGCCGACCCACCGAACCCGGAGACCAGGCGATCGGCCGAGTCATAGGTCGAGGTGACGGTGGTGGTCGGCGTCGTCGGGCACGGCGCGTTCGCCGCACCCGTCGCCGTCGTGAAGGACGTGCGGTTGGTGTGGGTGTCGTAGGCGTAGCTGTTGGCCGTGCACACCCCCGACACCGCCAGCGTGTCCCTCGCCCCGACGAGCCGGCCCAGCCGGTCATAGGCGTAGGACACCGTGCCGGTCGTCGAGACGAGAACCGCCCCCAGTCGCCAGGCCGCGACGACGACTACGTGGCCAATGGCAAGCACAAAGCCCGCCTCCCGCGAGGCGGGAAACGGGCCCTGACCTGCACTTTTCGGTGGAGCTGAGGGGACTCGAACCCCTGACCCCCTGCATGCCATGCAGGTGCGCTACCAGCTGCGCCACAGCCCCGAAGCCCCGGAGGGCCACTGAAGTGTACGTGACGGCGGCGGCCGGGAGCCAATCGCCGCCGGTCCCGCCAGGCCGGTCAGGTACGCATCGCGTCGGCGGCCGACGACGGCAGGCTCTCCGCTGGGACGCCCGCGTTCCAGTCCGCGACGCTCACGCTCGGGCCGACGTTGTGCGACTCGAGCCGCCAGGCCGGGACCGCGTCCCCCCGGCTCGCCCGCAGGACCGACCAGTGCGCGTTGTGGAGGCCGACCAGCCCTCGCCAGGCGACGGCGTCGAGGTCGAGCAGTGCGGTGATGCCCAGCGAGATCGCGGCGCCGTGCGAGACGACGACGAGCGTCTCGCTGCCCTCCATGCGTGACGCGTGGTCGCGCACCGCCTCCGCGATGCGTTCGGCGACCGCGGCGCGCGTCTCCGCGCCCGATCGTCGAGGGTCCTCCCCCCGCTGCCAGACCGCGAACTCCTCGGGCCAGCGCTCGGCGATCTCCTCCGCGCTCAAACCTTCCCACTCGCCGAACGCGCGCTCCCGCAGCCGCGGGTCGACCTCGGGCTCCAGGCCCACGAGCTCGCCGAGCCCGCGAGCCGTCACGACCGCACGGCCGAGGTCGGAAGCCACGATGCGCGACGGGGTGTACCGGCGCCACAGGTCCAGGGCGGCCTGCTCCGCCTGCCAGGTCCCGACGTCGTCGAGCGGGATGTCGATCTGGCCCTGCAGGCGGGTGCCCGCGTTGTAGGCCGTGCGGGCGTGCCGCCACAGGATCACGGTGCCGGCCGTCACGCGACCGTCGCCTCCCCGTCGCCACCGGTCGCGTCGGGCGGCAGCTCGATGACGGGGCAGTCGGACCAGAGCCGCTCGAGCGCGTAGTACACGCGGTCCTCGGCGTGCTGCACGTGCACCACCAGGTCGACGAAGTCCAGCAGGACCCAGCGCGCCTGCCGCACGCCCTCACGGCGCACCGCCTTGGCGCCTGCCCGGTGCAGCGCCTCCTCGACGGCGTCCACGATCGCCCCCACCTGACGCTCGTTGGTGGCCGACGCGATGAGGAACACGTCGGTGAGGACGAGCCGCTCGCTCACGTCGAGCGCGATGATCTCCTGCGCCTTGCGGTCCGAGGCGGCCCGGGCCGCCGCGACGGCGAGCTCCAGCGCCCGCTCCGACGCCGCCACTAGGCCGCCGTCCCGGCGTCGGAGTACGGGCTCGCGACGACGTCGGCGAGCGCGGTCGCGAGGGCGGCCGTCTCGCCCGAGTCCTTGAGCAGCACCATGAAGATGAGCATGCCGAGGACGAACGCCACGAGCACGAGGACGATTACGTGCAGCCACGTGTACGAGTGGCTCGGCAGCTCCGGTGCGTCATCGACGTCGTCAGCCGGGTCGGGGTCACGGTCGGCCCCGCCGTCGGGCCGGGGCGAGGTGGGCTCGGGCGACCAGCCCTGCCCCGGGACGACGCTCCCCCACCGGGGCACGGACGGCGGCTCGGCCTCCGCGGCGGCGGCCACCGACCGACGAGTCGGTGCGAGGCCGACCGGTTCGCCGCCGACGGCGGGCCCCTCCGCGCGCGTGACGGCGC
>JAEZAR010000181.1 GCA_023430425.1 Actinomycetes bacterium
CAGTTGGACTGATCGTCGCGGATGGCTGCGGTGTTGCTGCGACTCTGGGGGACTTCGGCGGCGTCTTCCGGGGCGGTGGCCTCCGCCCGAAAATCGTCGGGCACCTCGTCCCAGGCGGCCGCTCGGACCTCACCACCGGTCACCCCGAGCCTGACCTCATCTTCCTCCACGCTGGCGACGGCGGAGACCGGGATGTAGGTCGTGCCGGTAAAGATCACACCTTTGGTGGCAACGAGATAGGTGCCTTCGATACTGGAGATCGACCCCAGCGATTCACCATCGGCGGTCAGCACGTTCATACCGGGTGTCAGGCGGGGATCGTTGGTTGCGTCAGTCATGCCTCTCCTCAATTGGAACACCAATGCAATGGATGGATGCTCCCTATCGTACCAGCCAGGCGATGCCTGACGATAAGCCGGAGGGCTACCGCTCCACCGAGTGCGGGGCCCGCGGGAGTGGCGGGGGACCGGAGACATCACTGGCGGGCCGGGACAGCGCGCCATCGTCATGGACGTCAACCTCGGACAGCGGACGGCTGGTCGGCACCGAATCGAGGAGGTTGACGGTCAGGCCGGCAATGGCCATGGCGCCGATGACCCACACCCCGAGCGGCCAGAAAAACCAGAGGTCGTTTCCGTCACGAAGGTCGAGCACGAACAGACCGATCTGGAGCACGGCCCCACCACCAAGCCAGAGCCCGAGGAGGCGATGGGGATAGAGGCGAGCCATGCCGATGACCGCGGCGGCCACCATGCCCGCCGCCCAAATGACCCAGATCGCCCAGAACGACGAGCGGTCGGTCAACAGATTCAGCCCAATGAACGCCGCGGAGACGACTCCGAAACCGCCAAGGGCTATTTGCGAGAGTCTGGTGGTCATAGCGTACCGATCCTGCACCTGACAACATGTTTCAATGACGGCATTCTAGGATTCTGCAATCGAACCGGCATGGGGGATATCTGCAGAATCCATGCGGCGGACAGCACCGTGAGCCACGGTAGGTGGACCGCCATCGGTCGGAAGCTCCCCTCCCCGCGCGAAAGGATTCGCCGTGACCGAATCGATCAGCGTCGACCAACCGATTGCCGAAGCTGTCCGTCTGCTGATGGGCCAGCAACTGGCAGACCTGCAGGCGCAGGAGGGGCGCTATCGGGCCGGCGATCGCAAGGAGGGGGTTCACCGGATGCGCGTGGCGATCCGGCGAATGCGAGCCCTGTTGCGCCTGTTTGGCGAGCGCTTCACGGGAAAGACGACCAAAGACCTGACGACCTCGCTGCGGTCGGCAGCACGGGTGCTGGGGCAACTGCGCGACCTCGACGTCCTGACCGGGCATTTGCTCAGCCATCAGGAAGCCCTGCCGGAGGCTGACCGGGAGGCGATGGATTCGCTGATCCGCCGGAAACGCAAGCGGCGCAAGCGCGCGCGGCGGGCCCTCGATGCGTACCTGAACGGCAAGCAGTACCGGAAGCTGATCGACCAGCTGACCCGGTTCACGAGCACGCCGGGGCGGGGGGTACGGAGCGTGGCGGTGCCATACACCCCCCAGCAGGTGCGGCATGTGCTGGGTAGCACACTCTGGGGACTTTACGAGCACGTCTGGGCGTTCGGGCCACTCCTCGAAAATGCCTCGACTGACACGCTCCATCGACTCCGGATCGAGTGCAAATACCTGCGCTACGCCCTGGAGTTTTTCACGCCGGTGCTGGAGGAAGAGCGCGTGTCTCACCTGACAACCCAGGTGATCGCGCTGCAGGACCATTTGGGTGCCCTGCAGGATGCAATGGTGGCGAGTGAGATGCTGGCGACCGAGCCGGACAATCCCGGAAGCGACGAATACCTTGCGACGCGGCGGGCAGAGGCCGAGACCCAGCTGGCAACATTCCCGGACAAGTGGGCCACGATCGACAACCCGTCATTCCGGCGCGATCTGGCGACGCTCATCGCCAACCTCTAGCGTCTCTTCGTCACTCTCCCATCCGGAGATGGTGTTTTTCCGGATGCGGCATACGCGACGACGCCAGGGGCACTTCCACACCTGGCGTCGTCATCCTGATAGTTCCTCCGGATTTTCACCAGCTTGGTCTTGCCGGGGCGCTCAGCGTGAGGAACTGTTGTGATCGCTCGAGGTATCGGCTCGCTCGGAGTGGCGCAGCACTTCGCTCATCAGCCCCAGACGTTGACCTTGACCGGGGTGAACCGCAGGACGACGCGAGTGGCGTCGGCGCCATCGAACTCGCGCAGGTTGGCCCCGCCGTACTTTGCGCCTACCCGGTCAGCAAAGGCGTAGTCATCGTCGGGTTCGATGGTCGTCTCCGCCCGAATCTCCAGAGTGCGATAAGGATTGGCCGGATCGATGAAGAACAGCGTGGCGTGCGGGTCACGCTGGAGGTTTTTGAGCTTCTGGCGCGCGGTATTGATCGAAATCGCAATGCTGCTGTCATCCTCCTGGAGGAACCAGGTGGCCGTCACCTGCGGAAATCCGTCGTGACCGTTGGTGGCAAGCATCAGGACCTGGCTGTTCGAAATGAGATCGGCATGAGATTCGGGAATCGAGACCACTGAGCTGAACTCCTGCGGAAAAGGGCGTGGTGAGACAACTTGCTCACCTTTCGTACGTCGAAACCGGCTCGGCGGTTTCTACCGGACAAGGCGAGACAAACCGCACGGCTGAATTGCCCGCGGCCCGGTCATGACACGCCGCAGCTTCCCTATGCGTCAACCGTTTCCTGAGTCACATAGCCATCTCCGGCGAAGATCGGATCAGGGCGAATGGGCTGCCAGAGCACAATGCCCCTGGCGGTCAGCGCATCCGGGTATGGGTCGAGGGTGACGGCCTGGCCTGTTTCCGCGGCCTTGAACGCGTCGAGCACAATCTGCATGTTGCGCCAGGTCTGGGTGACCGTCCCCACGACCTCGGCTCCCTGTCGCACCGCCTCACCGAAGTTGATGAAGCAGTTGAGGTGTCCCCCATCGGTCTGTCCGGTGCGGTACTCGATGCGTCCGTCATCGGGTCGGTCGAGCGTGAAGGACCGGTGCCCGAGGGTCAGCACGCCATCGGTGCCGTAGATACGGAGGGAGTTACCGTCAGTCGGGACGTCCAGTTCGGGATACCCGGCGGTGTAGTTGCCGATCGCGCCGCTCACGAACCGCAGCGACGTGACGAGATCGGAGGGACCACCATGCGTTGAATTGGCATCCTGAATCTCACCGTAGACTCGCTCGACATCGCCGGCGAGGAGACGGATCAGGGCGGTGTGGTGGACGCCGGCGTCAATGTGCGGTCCGCCGACGTATCCGGGATCGTGGCGCCAGGGTGTGCTGGAGAAGGCGCGGTCCTTTGGAATCAACTGGGACACGGTGCGCCAGGAGAGCAAATGGATGCGGCCGATCGCGCCGTCATCGATCAATGCCCGGGCCAGCCGGGCGTCGTCGCGGTAGAAGCAGTTCTCGGTCATCAGGACGACCCGGTCAGGATAGGCCTTGTCCAGCTCGATGAACGCCCGGGCCTCGGCCTCGTCCTTGCCAGCAGGCTTTTCGCAGATGACGTGCTTGCCCGCCTCGAGCGCCGCCGTGGCAACCGGCAGATTGAGGGGGATCGGGAGCGAAATCAGGAC
>JAEZAR010000189.1 GCA_023430425.1 Actinomycetes bacterium
GCGGAGCGCCGAGCCGGCGGTGCACGAGGGACCGCCGTGGCGCGCGGGCCGCGGCCATGTGGTCGGGCGCGGCGCCGCCGCCTGACCCACCCCGTCAGGGCGCGCCGGTCCAGTCGACGGCGGAGAGCCACCACCACAGCGACTCGGCCGGGTCGCTCGTCGATCCCTGGTAGGAGTACAGCGCCGCGGCACCCGCGTGCTGCATCGCGACCCCGACCTGCGTCAGCGCCGCGTCCCGCCCGTTGAGGTACCCGGCGACGCCGGGGACGACCGGGGTGCCCGTGGCCACCTCGAGGTCGCGCTCGAACGCGAGCCACTGGCGCAGCCACGCCGCCTGGTCGGAGTCGTGCTCGCGGAAGTAGTTCATCGGGACGAGGACGTCGACGAGCCCCCGCTCGGCCCAGCCCGCCCAGTCCTGGAGGGCGTCGCGGTAGGCGCGGGTCCCGGCGAAGCCGGCCGTCCCGGGCCCGTCGGGCCCGGGACCCCAGCTGATCACCGCGGCGGACAGGACGGGGGTGCGCCCGCTCTGCTCGATCGCCTCGCGTGCCGACGCGACGAGGGCGTCGACCTGGGCGCGCCGCCACGCGAGCCACGTCGGGTCGTCCGGTGCGGGCGTCCCCGTCGCGCCCGTCTCGGCGCGATACCGCTCGAGGGCACGCGGGTGGTAGCCGTGGTCCGGGGCGGCGTAGCGCGCGTAGTCGAGGTGGATCCCGTCGACGTCGTAGTCGCGGGCGATCTCCCCCACGATCGCCGCCACGTGCTCGCGGACCTCCGGGAGCGCGGGGTCCAGGTACTCGGTCCACGTGCCGTCGGCAGTCCGCGTCACCCACCGCTCGGCCTCCGGCGCGTCCCGGCCGTGCTCGGTGGCGACCCAGCCGGCCGGGGCCGGCAGCCCCGCGTACTGCTCGTGCCAGGTGGGGGCGATCGGCACCCAGGCGTGCACCTCGAGGTTGCGCACGTCCGCGGCCTCGATCATCGCCGCGAGGACGTCGAGCCCCGGCTCGAGCGCGGGATCGGTGGTGCGCGGGAGCACCTGCGAGGTGTAGTACGCGTCGTGGCGGCGCACCACCTCCACGACCACCGCTGTCGCGTGGGCGGTCCACATGTCGGCCACGACCTGGTCGATGCCGGCCCGCGTCTTGAGGGTGTCGTCGAACAGGTGCACCCACACGGCGCGCGTGAGGGCGTCCTCCGGTTCCGGCGGCACGTGCCGGGCCGGAGCCGGCGAAGCCGGGACCAGGGGCTCGGGCGGCAGGTCGCGCACGGGCACCGGACGTGGCGCGACGGTGGCGGTGGGCGGACCTGTGACGGGGCCCGGGGTCGGGCTGCAGCCGGCGGCGCCGGCGACCACGGCAAGAACGACCAGGGCTGCGGGGAGCACCCGGGACGCCTGCCGGCGGCCCGGCCCGGCAGGCGCCCGTCGCGACCCGCTGCGGCGCTCGGGCACGGGCACCTCCCATGGTCACGGCCGGACGACGGCGCTCACCCTAGGGGACGGCACGCGACCGGGGTGTGGACCGCCCGGGTGCACGGACGACGGCCCGCCGCCCGGATGACCGGGCGACGGGCCGTCGTCATGGGTGGTGCTACGCCTCCGGCACGAACCGCGTCCCTGTCAGACGCAGGTGAACACGGCCTGCGTCGGCTCGACGCTCTCCGGGGACATCCAGTACGGGGTGTACCCGAGGCCGGCCAGCTTGTGCGTCGCGACGGCGCCGTCGGCCCCGTCCGTCAGCGTGACGGTGCCGACACCCTCGGTGAGGGTGACCAGCTCGGTCGGCAGGTCGGAGATCGTCCCGGTCGTGCCCACCGAGCTCCCGCCGAGGGTCAGGACGACGTACCACTGCTCCTCGTCCTGCTCCGGCTGGAACCCGGGCGCGTGGTGCACGTCGGTCGACGTGAGCGTGACGTCGTAGGTGCCGGGCAGCAGCGACGTCGTCGTCGCCGCGGACTCCACCAGGCCAGTCACGTTCTTGAACCCGAGCTCGACGTCCGGCCACGTCACGGTCACGCTCGTGCCGGAGATGCACTCGTCGGGGGGCGGGGGCTCCTCCTCACCGGGGATGCACTCGGTGTGGCTGAGCACCAGGTTTCCCTCGGCGATGTCGTCCGAGGCGCCGAGCAGCATGTCGCCGCCGGGCGTGATGATCTCGTAGTGGCGCACGCGGTTGAGCACCTTGTACGCGTCCACCACGACGACGCCGGCGCCGGCGAACGTGGCGGTGAGCTGGCCGGTGGTCGTGTTCGTCCGTGCGACCTGGTTGTGCACGAAGTGCCAGAGGACCTGGCCGTCGCACTCGACGGTCGTGCCCTCGTGCGGCTCGTGGAGCTCGGCGGCGGAGGCGGTGGCCGCCGTCGCGGGCACGAGCAGCAGGCTCGCCGCGAGGGCGAGGGCTGTGCGGATCTTCATGGGGGGGGCTCCTTTGTCCTGCGGGCGCTGCCCGGTCCGGGCTGCTCCGCTCACCACCAGGCTGACACCGGACAGTCCGTCCCACAAGGGTTGACACGGGATTCACCGCCGTAAACCGCACACGCCGCCCGAACGGATGACCCGGGCGCCGGATTGTGCACCCCGCCGGGCGCACCTAGCGTGATCGGCACCCCCACGCAGGGACGCGTCACACCCCACGCGTTCGTCCCGACGACAGGAGTCCCATGCCCGCCGCGGCCGACCTGCCCGTCCTCGAGGCGCTCCCGCACGGCGTCTACGCCGTCGACGACCTGCGGCGGGTGACCTACTGGAACCCGGCCGCGACCCGCATCACGGGCTACCCCGCCGAGGAGGTGCTGGGACGGCCCTGCGACGCGGGACTCCTCGAGCACGTCGACGACCGGGGGAACGCGATGTGCGCCACCGGCTGCCCGCTGCGCCGCGCGCTCACGGACGGCCGCGAGCACACGGTCCGCGCCTGGCTGCACCACCGGGCGGGACACCTCGTGCCGGTCCGCATGACGGTCGCGCCGTTGCCGGGGCCCGACGGGAGCCCGGCCGGGGCGGTGGTCGCGTTCGTCGACGACTCCGCCCACCTCGACGTGGAACGGCGTCTGGAGGAGGCCGAGCGGCTCGCCCTCCTCGACCCCCTCACCGGCCTGGGCAACCGTCGGGGGATGGACGCCGCCGTCCGTCGCCGGTTCGCGGAGTGGCACCGGCACCGCCGCGCGTTCGGGCTGCTGATGTGCGACCTCGACGACTTCAAGCGGGTCAACGACACCCATGGCCACGACGTCGGCGACGTCGTGCTCGCCGTCGTGGGCCGCAGCCTCGAGCACGCGGTCCGGGCGGGCGACGAGGTGTTCCGCCTCGGCGGGGACGAGTACGCGGTCCTGACGGGACCGGTGGGCGCCGACGAGCTCGAACGGCTCGCGGACCGCCTGGTGATGGTGGCCGCCGCCGGCCGCTACCCCGCGGACCTGCGGGTCGCGCTCTCCGTCGGGGCGGCGATGGTGCGGGACCCCGACGACGTCGCGGGCCTGCTCCGGCGCGCGGACCGGAGGCTCCTGGCCGCCAAGCGCGCGGCGGGCCGGGTGGAGCGCCTCGAGGCCTGACTCAGACC
>JAEZAR010000193.1 GCA_023430425.1 Actinomycetes bacterium
CTCCCGCAGGCCGCCCAGGTGCGGGCGCTGCTCGACGCCGTCGACGACGACCCCCACGAGCTGCCCAACCTCGTCGACGCGGTGGGCGGGATGGTGGTGCGGACCACGCGCAGGATGGTGGCGGCGCGCTGGGTGCCCTGGGTCACGGTGGGGCTGCTGGTCGCGACGTCGCTCGGCACAGTCGCGCGGGGCGTGGTCGCGTGGGTGGGCGGCGCCGACGTCCCGGGCTGGATCGTGGTCGGGCTGCTCGTGAGTGCCGCGGCGTCGACCGGCGTGGCGGCGACCGGGCTCGTGGTGGTCCGGGGGGACCGGGCGCGCGCCTACCGGCTCTTCCGGCGGGCGGTGCTCATCAGCCTGCTGGTGACCCAGGTGTTCGTGTTCCGGTTGGAGGAGTGGGCGGCCTCCGCCGGCCTGCTCCTGGACCTCCTCGTGCTCGGCCTGGTCGCCGCGGAGCTCAACCAGCTCGAGGAGGCCTCGCGACAGTGAGCGCTCCCGGCGTGGGCGCGGCGTCGCCGGCCGGGGTCGGTACCCGCAGGCGAGGGCGGCTGGGGTAGCATGCTCACGGCCCTTCGGAGCCGACGGGATGTGGCGCAGCTTGGTAGCGCACTTGACTGGGGGTCAAGGGGTCGTGGGTTCGAATCCCGCCATCCCGACAGTGAAAGAGCAGGTCAGAGGCCCGCTCCGCTTCGGCGGGGCGGGCCTTCTGCATGGCAGGGGAGCCTAAGTACGCCCTGGACGAATATGGACGCTCGTACGGCCGAGGTGGATGCGCGCGAGGCGCCGAGCGCCTGACGTTAGGGACCGGGTGGGCCAGCGGGTTGCTCGGCGAGCGCGACCCTGGTTGGCGACGCGCCTGGCGTAGCGTTCGGGCAAGCCTCGCGTCTGGGCGCGAGGACGGGGTGCCGCTGGCCGAGGGAGTGACGTTGGGCGCCGAGATCGAACTCGTGAGTGACGGTGACGGTCTCGCGATCGTCGGTGCGGCGTCGGACGTGGAGCGGTTTCTCTTCGCGTCCGGGCTCGACAAGGCTCCATCGAAGACCCTCGACCTTCATGCGTTGTGGTCGGCGTCAGGGACCGCCGGGGCAGCAGTGCACGTGGGTGCCGATCTCGCGGCGAACTCCGGGCGATGGGTGAAGCTGACCGCTAAGTCAGCCAAGGCCGTGCGCGAGTACGGGCTGATGGCGACCAAGACGCCTGGTGTCAGTCACGCGATGATCGGCAAGCCCGGCGAGGTCAAGCAGTGGCTGCAGATCGCGCAGGGACCGTCAGCCCTGCTGAGCGGTCCGATGGCCCTGACGTCGTTGTCGACGATGATGCAGCAGCGTGCGATGCAGCAGCAGATGGACGAGATCGTCGAGTACCTGCAGGAGATCACCGAGAAGGTCGACGACATCCTCCGGGGTCAGAAGGACGCCGTCCTGGCGGACATGATCGGCGTGGATCTCATCATTGAGGAGGCCCTGACCGTCCGTGATCAGGTGGGGCGGGTGTCGGACGTGACGTGGTCGAAGGTCCAGGCGGCCTCGTCCACGATTGCTCGCACGCAGGGCTACGCGCTGCGCCAACTCGACGCCATCTCCGAGAAGCTGGGGAAGAAGGCGGACCTCGGCAAGATCGCCGACGCGACGCAAGAGGCCGAGCCGAAGGTTCGTGAGTGGCTCGCCGTCCTCGCCCGGACCTTCCAACTGCAGGACGGGCTCGCGGTCCTCGAGCTTGATCGTGTGCGCGACGCCTCACCGGAGGAGCTCGACGCCCACCGGGTGGGGCTGACCGCTGCCAGACGCAACCGCCGCGAGCTGATCGCGAGAAGCACGGTCAGGCTCCTCGCGCAGATGGACCAGACCGTCCGCAGGGCCAACTCGAAGGTGCTGTTCAACCCGGTCGACTCCCCGGCCGCGGTCGTGTCGAGCAACCGGGTCACGAAGGGCGTCCTCGACTTCCACGATGTCCTCGGGATCGAGTCGGACCACCAGCTCAGCGACGCGAAGCGTTGGGGTCGGGCATTCGGTGAAGTGGTCGAGGACACGAGGCGGACGGGTGGCAGGGGCGCGGCGGCGGTCAAACGCGTCGGCGAAGAGGCACTGGGCCGTGTGACGGAGACGGTCCGCTCGATCGAGATCGATGCGGCTCCTCGCGCGGCCCGTGCAGCGACTGAACGGGCCCGGACGGGAGCCACGGCTGTGGCGGGCCGCCTCACAGAAGCGCTCTGGGATCCACTCCGCGAACGGAGGAGTCACGCCCAGCCAGAGCCGAACCCGCAGGAGACCGCGGCCGAGGGCGACGAGGCGACATCCTCGGACTGACGCGAGTGACGCCTCCGCTTGTTGGCCGTCCTGCCGCTCGCGGCGACATCTCTGCCCAGCGACGAGGGACCCGGTGAGGCTCGGCCCGAGCCGAGAAAGGGTGGATATCCGGGTGGGAACGGCGTTCTCGCGCACCGCCGAGAGACCGTGCGCCCCGCCGTTGGGGCGGCCCTCAGGTACCGGGCTGGGTGCGCCGATCAAGTCCGGAGGGTCTCAGACCACGGCATTCCGCCGGGCGGCCTCTCGGAACCACTCGGCGCTGAGCTTGGGCGTCCGCTCCAGGGTGTCGAAGTCGACGTGGACCAGCCCGAACCTGGTGCCGAAACCGTCTCCCCACTCGAAGTTGTCCTGCGCGGACCAGTGGAAGTAGCCGTGCACGGGGATCCCCTCGGCGGTGGCCCGCTGGAGCTGGGCGAGGAAGGCGCGCAGGAACATCACGCGGTCGGAGTCGTAGACGCGCCCGTCGTCGGCGACGACGTCGGATGCGGCGCAGCCGTTCTCGGTGATGTAGATCGACGTCGCGCCCCAGATCGACTGCATGTGGCGCGGGGCCCAGTACATGACCTCGGGGTCGATGACGTGCCAGCTCGCCTGCATTTTCGGGTGGGAGGCGTTGAGGGGGATCGCCCGGTACCCGGGCGGCTCGTCGGCCGGCTCGATGTACCAGCCGGGCTTGTAGACGTTGATCCCGACGAAGTCGAGGGGTGAGGCGATGATCCGCAACTCGTCGTCGGTGAACAGCGGCGCGCCGCCGCCGGCTGAGGCGAGGTACTCGTCCGTGTAGCGGCCTTCCAGCATCACCGTCATGAATCCCGCGTTGCCGTCGCGCGTGGCGGCCTCGGCTGCCCTGACGTGCTCCGGCGTGTCGAGCAGCGGGACGGCGACCCGGATGTTCTCGGCGAACCCCACCTTCGTCCCGGCCGGTCCCTGCGCGCGGATCGCCTGGACCGCGAGGCCGTGGCCCAGCACGGCGTGGTGGCGCACCTGCTTGAGCTCGGCGTCGGACAGGATGAGGCCGGGCGCGGCACCGAGGTGCACGGTCTTCCCGCCGCCGACCTGCACGGTCAGCCCCTGGTAGCCGCCCTCGACGAACGAGGCGAACTCGTTGATCGTGAAGTAGTGCTCGACGCGGTCACCGAGCTGCGCGGCGACGCAGCCGGCGTAGTCCGCGAACGCCTGGGCGGTCTCCTTGCCCTGCCAGCCTCCGTACGTGTCGTGGAGGGCCTGGGGAAGGTCCCAGTGGTAGAGGGTGACGAACGGCTCGATGCCGGCGCCGAGGAGCTCGTCGACCAGCCGGCGGTAGAAGTCCAGCCCCTTCTGGTTGGGCGCGCCGATCCCGTCGGGGAAGATCCGCGGCCAGGCGATCGAGAACCGGTACGCGTTCACACCGAGACCCTTCATCAGGGCGACGTCCTCGGCGTAGCGGTGGTAGTGGTCGTTGGCGACGTCCGCGTTGTCGTCGTTCTTCACCTTGCCGGGCGTGTGCGCGTAGGTGTCCCAGATCGACAGGCCCTTGCCGTCCTCGTCCCAGGCGCCTTCGACCTGGTACGACGACGTGGCGACGCCCCACCGGAACCCGTCGGGGAAGCTGCGCTCGGCGCTCATCACGAACCTCCAGGCCTTCCGGATGCCGTCGGACGGGCCCAACGTGTCCACCTCGGGTCGGGGAGCGCCTCACCCGTTGCGGGTGGTGAGTGCCCGCGCCGTTCCTGCCACCGTGGCCGTCAGGAGGGACTCCGATGTCGACGGACGACGCGGTCGGAACGCGCCACGCGCCGGCGCCCGGGCGCGCCCACGTGCGGGAGGCCTTGACGATGGCGCTCTACGTCGCCGTGTGCCTGGTGGCGGCCCTGGCGGCGCTGCCCGAGGCGGCGGGCGACCACGTGCCGCTGCTCGGGCTGGTGTGGGGGGTGCCGCTCGGCCTCGCCCTCGCCCACCTCTTCGCGTTCCGGGTGTCCGCGCGCCTGGGCGGCCCGGCCCTGGGAGGGCACGAGATCGCGTCCGTGGCGGCGCAGCTCGCGGGATCCGCGGCCGTCGCGGTCGTCGCGACGGTGGTGGCTGTGCTCACCCCCGCCGGGGCCGAGCGCGCGGTGGTGAGCGGCGCCCTCGCCGCCTCGATCGGGCTGGTGGGCTACGTCGTCGTCCGCGGTGGCGGGGAGAGCCGGCCGCGCGCCGCCGCCTACGCGATCGCCGTGTCGGCCGTCGCGCTGGCCGTCGTGGTGG
>JAEZAR010000347.1 GCA_023430425.1 Actinomycetes bacterium
CCCGGTGGCCGTCGACCTCGGCTGCGGCGAGGGCGTCGAGGTGACCGCGCTGCTCGAGGCGGGCTGGATCGTGCACGCGCTCGACGCCGAGGCCGCGCCGCTCGAGCGCCTGGTCGCCCGCACGCCGCCGGTGCTCCGGGAGCGCCTGCACGTCCACCAGGTCGCGTACGAGGACGTCGACGTGCTGCCCGACGCCGACCTCGTGCACGCGTCCTACTCACTGCCGTACTGCGAGCTGGTGCACTTCCACCGGCTGTGGGCCGCCGTGCGGGCCGCGCTGCGACCGGGTGCGGTCCTCTCCTGCCAGCTCTTCGGCCCCCACGACGACGCCTACGGCGACCCGGGGATGACCTTCCACACCGCCGCCGAGGCACGCGCGCTGCTGGCCGGTCTCGAGGTCCTGGACTGGACCGAGGAGGACGCCGACGGTCAGGCGTACACCGGCCCCAAGCACTGGCACGTGTTCCACGTCGTGGCCCGCCGCCCGGCGCCGGCCTGATCAGGCGACCTCGACCTCGGCGCGCGACGGGGGCGCGACCGACGGCGCGGTGACGGGCTCACGGAGCAGCGCCAGCAGCCGCCGCCCCACGAGCACCGCGAAGACCGACCACGGGGCGAGCGACGCCATCGCGAGGACGAGCCCGACGACCCCGACGTTCGACGGCACGGCCATCAGCGCGGCGGCCACGAGCCCCCACCACGCCGTCGCGCGGCTGAACACCCGCGACCGGTGCATGAGGAGCGCGAACACCAGCAGCGACGCGAAGTTGAAGACGTAGTACACGTCGAACGCGGTACCGGTCCACGTCGCGAGCATCCCCTCCGCCGTCGCCTCCAGGGCGACCCGCGCCGGGCCGTCGGCGGTCTCCCAGGACTCGGCCAGCGCGAGCATCTCGACCGGCCGCACCGACGCCATGTAGGCGGCCATGCCGAGGGTGCCGAGAGCCAGCGCGACGACGACACCCGACCCGCTGACGCGCCAGAGCGCGACGGCGAGAGCGAGGTAGAGCAGGAACACCAGCACGTTGCTGACGACGTACAGCAGGTCCAGGGTGACGAGGCCGTGCAGCGGGCTCTCGACGAGCAGGCCGAGGTACGCCTGCGCGTCGTCCACGGCGGGGGGCGGCCACAGGGTGTAGACGCCGACCTGCACCACGATCATCAGGACGCTCGCGAGCGCGGCCCACGCCCCCGTGCGCACCAGGCCGGGGAAGCGCGCGACGTCGGGCAGGACGGCCTCACCGTCGACGGCGGTCATGCCCGCCACGTTGCTCGCGGCGGGCCCGTGCGACCAGGGCCGGACGTCCCACGGCGCTGCCCCCGCCCCCACGCACACGGTGGACGGTCCTGGGCCCGGGACTCGCCACGTGGACACGTACGGGCCCGCACGCTTCCACCTCACGGGGGGAGCCGCGGGGTCGGGCCGCGGGGTCGGGCCGGGTCAGGCGCGCGTCAGCTGCGCTTCAGCCGGTCGACGTCGCGCACCGCGCCCTTGTCCGCCGAGGTCGCCATCGCCGCGTACGCCCGCAGCGCCGCCGAGACAGCCCGCTCGCGCGCACGCGGCCGGTAGCCACGGCCCGCCTCGAGGGCCGCCCGGCGGGCGGCCAGCACGTCGTCGGGCACCCGCACCTCGATGCGACGGGCGGGGATGTCGATCTCGACGAGGTCCCCGTCCTCGACCAGGGCGATGACCCCGCCGGCCGCGGCCTCGGGCGACACGTGCCCGATCGACAGCCCGGACGTGCCCCCGGAGAACCGCCCGTCCGTGACCAGGGCGCACACCGCGCCGAGGCCACGAGCCTTGAGGTACGTCGTCGGGTAGAGCATCTCCTGCATGCCCGGCCCGCCCGCAGGTCCCTCGTACCGCACGACGACGACGTCGCCCGCCCGCACCCGCCCCGTGAGGATCGCCTCGACGGCCTCCTCCTGCGACTCGACGACGACGGCCGGCCCCGTGAACGCCAGGGCCGACTCCGGCACCCCGGCGGTCTTGACGACGCAGCCGTCGACGGCGAGGTTCCCCGCGAGCACCGCCAGCCCCCCGTCGGCGGAGTAGGCGTGGGCGACGTCGCGGACGCAGCCGGACGCGGCGTCGTCGTCGAGCGACTCCCAGCGCTCGCTCTGGGAGAAGGCCGACGACGAGCGCACGCCGCCGGGCGCCGCGTGGAAGAGGTCGACGGCCGCGGCGGACGCCCCGCCGCCCCGCACGTCCCACTCCTTCAGCCACGCGTCCAACGACGGCGAGTGGACGGCGTGCACGTCGTCGCGCAGGAGACCCGCGCGGTGCAGCTCACCGAGGATCGCGGGGATGCCACCAGCGCGGTGCACGTCCTCCATGAGGTAGGTCCCGTTGGGGGCGATCTTCGCCAGGCACGGCACGCGGCGCGAGATCGCGTCGATGTCGGCCATGGTGAAGTCGAGCTCCGCCTCGACCGCCGCCGCGAGGATGTGCAGCACGGTGTTCGTCGAGCCGCCCATCGCGACGTCGAGCGCCATGGCGTTCTCGAACGCCGCCCGCGAGGCGACGTTGCGGGGCAGCACCGACGCGTCGTCGTGGGCGTACCAGCGCTCCGCGAGCTCGACCGCCATCGCCCCCGCGCGCTCGTACAGCGCGCGGCGCGCCGTGTGCGTGGCCAGCACCGACCCGTTGCCGGGCAGTGCGAGCCCGAGGGCCTCGAGCAGGCAGTTCATCGAGTTGGCGGTGAACATGCCGGAGCACGAGCCGCACGTCGGGCACGCGTTCGCCTCGACGCGCTCGAGGTCCGCGTCGCTGACGGAGTCGGACACGCCGTCGGCCATCGCGTGGACCAGGTGCAGGCGCGTGCGGACGGTCCCGTCCACGAGCACCGTGCGCCCGCCCTCCATCGGTCCGCCGGAGACGAACACCGTCGGGATGTCCAGCCGCAGGGCGGCCATGAGCATGCCGGGCGTGATCTTGTCGCAGTTGGAGATGCACACGAGCGCGTCCGCGCAGTGCGCGTTGACCATGTACTCCACCGAGTCGGCGATGAGGTCGCGGCTCGGCAGGGAGTAGAGCATCC
>JAEZAR010000359.1 GCA_023430425.1 Actinomycetes bacterium
GGGTCGACGTCCCGCCGGGCTCCGGCGCCGGACCCGCCGGCACGCCCGGCCGGCCCGGCCCCCTCGCGACGGTCCTCGGCGTCCTGGACGTGGAGGAGATCGACACCGACCTGTTCCGCGGCCGGAGCCTGCCCCAGCCGGGTGGGCGCGTGTTCGGCGGCCAGGTGCTCGCGCAGTCCCTCGTGGCGGCCGGCCGCACCGTCGACGGCGTCCGCCTGCCGCACTCCGTGCACGGCTACTTCCTCCGGGCGGGCGACGCCTCCCGCGACATCACCTTCACCGTCGAGCGGCTGCGCGACGGCCGGTCGTTCAGCGCCCGGCGGGTCCACGCGCTTCAGCGGGGCGAGCCGATCCTCACCCTCACCTCGTCGTTCCAGGTCGACCAGCCCGGGCTCGAGCACACCGACAGCCCGCCCTCACGGACGCCTCCCCCTGAGTCGGTGCCGAGCGCCCTGGACCTCCTGGCGCCGGTCGACCACCCGGTGGCGACGTTCTGGACGCAGACGGCCGCCTTCGACCTGCGTCACGTCGACGAGCCCCTCTACCTCGGCCCCGCCCGGGAGGCGACCAGCCGGCAGATGGTCTGGATGCGCGCGCGGGGCCGGGTGCCCGACGGCGCCGCCTCGCAGGTGCTGCACCGTGCCCTGCTCGCCTACGCGTGCGACCAGGTCATGCTCGAGCCGCTGCTGCGCCGGCACGGGCGCAGCTGGGCGACGCCGGGGCTGTCCATCGCGAGCCTCGACCACGCCATGTGGTTCCACCGCCCGGCGCGGGTGGACGAGTGGCTGCTGTACGTCCAGTACGCACCGAGCGCGTCCGGCGGGCGCGGGCTCGGCTCGGCTCGCGTCTACCGGGCCGACGGGACGCTCGTCGCGAGCATCGCCCAGGAGGGCATGATCCGGGTGCCCGACGTGGACTAGCGGGTCGGGGCGCCGCCCCGACGGGCGGGCCACTCGCCCTCACCGCACACTTGGCGCATGCCACGCCTGCGCCGCGTCCGCTCCGGCGACCCCGGCTGGACGCGCCGCGCCCAGGGCCGCGGCGTCGTCTACCTCGACCAGGACGGCGTGCGCATCACCGACCCCGAGGCCGTGGCCCGCTGCCGGGACCTCGTCATCCCGCCCGCCTGGAAGGACGTGTGGATCTGCCCGCACCCGAACGGGCACATCCAGGCGATGGGCACCGACGACGCCGGACGCCGCCAGTACCTGTACCACCCGCAGTGGCGGGCCCGGCGGGACCGGCTCAAGCACGACCACGTCGTCCGGCTCGCGCGCCGGCTCCCCCGCGCCCGTCGCAGCGTCGAGGAGGACCTCGCGCGCCCGGGCCACGACCGCGCGAAGGTGCTCGCCCTCGCGTTCCGGCTGCTCGACGAGGCGTACTTCCGGGCGGGTGGCGAGGCGTACGCGAAGGAGAACGGCTCGTTCGGTCTCGCCACGCTGCGGCGCGAGCACGTGCGCGTGGATGCCGACGGCGTGTGGTTCGGCTACCCCGCGAAGTCCGGCCAGTGGCGTGAGTCCCAGGTCCGCGACCCCGTGGTCGCGCGGGCGGTCCGCGAGCTGCTGGCCCGCGACGACGACGGCCCGGACCTTCTCGCGTGGCGCAACGGCGACGACACGTGGCACGACGTGACCACGGCCGACATCCTCGAGGACGTCAAGGCCCGGCTCGGCCCCGAGGCCAGGCCGAAGGACTTCCGCACCTGGCACGCGACGCTGCTCGCGGCGGCGGCCCTCGCCGAGCACGAGGTCCCGCGCGCCGAGCGCGCCCGGCGCCGCGTGGTCGCCCAGGTCGTGCGCGAGGTGGCCGAGGAGCTGGGCAACACCCCGGCCGTGTGCCGCGCGTCCTACATCGACCCACGCGTCGTCGACCTGTGGGAGCGCGGGCAGACGATCGGCCGCCGCCGCACCCGGTCCGCCGCGGAGAAGGCGCTCGTCGCCCTGCTCGCCTGAGGCGTCCCGGCGCGCGGTGCGGCGGGCGGCTCACCGCACGAGCGACACCTCGGCGTCGAGGCCGGTCGGCGACTGGCAGCGCACCCGGCCGCGCGGGTGGTACCTGTCGTCGTCGAAGGCGGCCGCCAGCTCGGCGCGGTGCGCGTCGGGGTCGAGCAGGAGCGCGGCGAGCCGGTCGATCCCGGCCGGGTCGTCGAGCGAGTCCATCGCCCCCCAGACGTCCCACAGCAGCAGCTCGTTCCCGTGCAGGTGGGCGAGCTCGGTGACGACGTAGCCCGCCACGAACTGCGGACCGCGGTAGGGCAACGCCGGGTCGACGCCGAAGCGCTGGATCTCCTCGTCGTCGATCCCCCCGGCACGGAACTGCGTCCACACCGTCGCAGCGGTGCGGAACGGGCCGCGCGGCCCCCGGTCCATGTCGCCGGCGTCGAACGGCGTCGACCCCGGCGACAGCTCGGGGTCGACCCGTACCCAGCGGTCCCCGTCGTGGTACTCCGCGACGACGTGGTCCACGTGGAAGTCCGGGCGGAAGTAGTCGGCGAAGCCGACCCGGGTGCGCGCGGGGACGCCGAGCTCGCGCAGCGCGGCGACGAACAGGAGCGAGAAGTCCCGGCAGCACCCCACGAAGCGCTCGGCCGGCGGCAGGGCGGCGGTGAGGTCGACGACACCCCGTCCCGCGAGGACCGCGAGCACGTCGGAGATCCAGCGGGTGTCGATCTCGCCCTTGCGCTCGGCGGGGTAGCTGCCCGCGTCGGCGCGGTAGTGGGTCACGAGGCCACGGACGGCGGCGGCGGCCGCCCGCGGGTCGGCCGGCGCGGTGCGCAGGAGGTGCCGGTGCTCGCGCGGGTCGGTGAGGGTGCTGTGCCGCGCCCAGTCCGCGGGCCCCGTCGTGCCGTCGGTCATCCGCTCACGCTATCGGGCGGGTCGGACGCCCGGACCGCGGGTCGGCGTCGCCACGTCACCGGCGGGCCGACCAGCGGCGCCCACACCCGCCGCTCCTCCTCGGTGAGCCGGCGCGGCCGGCCGCTGCCGGCGTCGAGCACCACGATCGTCGTCGTCGCCTGGACGAAGACCCGCCGGGCCTCCGGCGCTCCGCTGGTGATCTCGTAGCAGACCTCGATGCTCGCGTCGCCCAGGCGGCCGAGCCACAGCTCCACCACGACCGGCTCGCGCAGGTGCGGGATGGGCTGGAGGTACTCGATCTCCTGCCGCCCGACGACCGTGACGGTGGCCGAGCCGGGACCCGCGTCGAGGACGGCGGTCGGGGGCGCCGCGCCCCCAACGACGCCGGTGCCCGCCTCAGCGGGGTCCTGCCGCCAGAACGCCGCGATCCGCGCCTCCTCCAGCAGCGTGAGGACGGCGACGTTGTTCACGTGCCCGTAGGCGTCGAGGTCGGCCCACCGCACGGGGACCGGGATGTGCAGCCGGCTCATGTCGTCCCCGTCCCGCCTGCCGCCGATCCGCCGTGGTGCCGCCTGGTCCGCCCGCCCATGGCGACCTGCGCCGCCGTGCGTGCGGCGGCCCTCCGCTCCAGAACCTCCGCGACCGGGGCCGCGACGAGCCGCTCGGCGACGCGCGCGACGGCGGCACGCAGGCGCACGTCGGCCGCA
>JAEZAR010000399.1 GCA_023430425.1 Actinomycetes bacterium
CGTCAGATCGGCGAGGTCGCCGAGCAGATCGGTCTCTCGCTGCGCACGATCCGGTACTACGAGGAGGTCGGGCTCATCACGCCGTCGGCGCGCTCGCAGGGTGGGTTCCGGCTGTACTCCGACGCCGACGTGGCGCGGCTCGAGCTGGTGAAGTGGATGAAGCCGCTCGACTTCACCCTCGACCAGATGCGCGAGGTCCTCGAGGCGCTGGACGACCTGGAGAACCCCGACGTGGCCGCCGACCGTCGCGAGGAGCTGTTCGAGCGGCTCGACATGTTCCGGCTCGCGGCGCAGGAGCGCAGCGCGCTCCTGCGCAACCAGCTGCGGATCGCCGAGGAGTTCCAGTCGAGCCTGGGGCAGAGGGTGGCCGACCGTCGCAGGTCCGTCGACCCCAAGCCCTGAGGTCGCCCCTCACCCGCCGGACGCGACGGCGCCCCGGCCACCGCGAGGGTGACCGGGGCGCCGAGACCGGGGTCAGCGGCCCGGGCTGCGCCCGACCCGCCCTGACATGACCCGCAGGTCAGCAGTCGTAGTACAGCTCGAACTCGTGCGGGTGCGGACGCAGGCGCACGGGGTCGATCTCGTGCGTGCGCTTGTAGTCCACCCAGGTCTCGATGAGGTCCGGCGTGAAGACGTTGCCCTCCGTGAGGTAGTCGTGGTCGGCCTCGAGGGCGTCGAGCACCTCGGCCAGGGACCCCGGCACCTGCTGGATCGTGGCGTGCTCCTCGGGCGGCAGCTCGTAGAGGTCCTTGTCGATGGGCTCCGGCGGCTCGATCTTGTTGCGGATGCCGTCGACGCCGGCCATGAGCATCGCGGAGAACGCGAGGTAGGGGTTCGACGACGGGTCCGGCACCCGGAACTCGATGCGCTTGGCCTTCGGGTTCGACCCGGTGACGGGGATCCGGACGCACGCGGACCGGTTGCGCGCGGAGTAGACGAGGTTGACCGGGGCCTCGAAGCCCGGGACGAGCCGGTGGTAGGAGTTCAGCGTCGGGTTGGTGAACGCCAGCAGCGAGGGCGCGTGGTGGAGCAGCCCGCCGATGTACCAGCGGGCCGTGTCCGACAGGCCGCCGTAGCCCTTCTCGTCGTAGAACAGCGGCTCCCCGTTCTTCCACAGCGACTGGTGGCAGTGCATGCCCGACCCGTTGTCCCCGAACAGCGGCTTCGGCATGAACGTCACGGTGCGGCCGTTGCGGTGCACGACGTTCTTGACGATGTACTTGAAGAGCATGACCTTGTCGGCGGAGCGCGCCAGGGTGTCGAAGCGGTAGTTGATCTCCGCCTGCCCGGCCGTGCCGACCTCGTGGTGCGCCCGCTCGACCTGGAGCCCGGCCTTGTCCAGCTCGAGGCAGATCTCGTCGCGCAGGTCGGCGAAGTGGTCCACCGGGGGCACGGGGAAGTAGCCGCCCTTGTACGGGGTCTTGTGCCCGAGGTTGCCGCCGTCCTCCTTGCGGCCGGTGTTCCACGCCGCCTCGATGGAGTCGATGTGGTAGTAGCTCTCGGACTGGCTGGTGTGGAAGCGGATGTCGTCGAAGATGTAGAACTCGGCCTCCGGCGCGAAGAACGCCGTGTCGGCGATGCCCGTCGACCTCAGGTAGGCCTCCGCCTTGGCGGCGATCTGCCGCGGGTCGCGGGTGTACGGCTCGTCCGTGTACGGGTCGACGATCGACATCGTGATGTTGAGCGTCTTCTGGGCACGGAACGGGTCCAGGTAGGCGGTCGAGATGTCGGCCAGGAGCTTCATGTCCGACTCGTGGATCGCCTGGAATCCGCGGATCGAGGACCCGTCGAACATCTGGCCCTCGGTGAAGAAGCTGGCGTCCACCGTCTCGGCGGGGACGTTGAAGTGCTGCATCACACCCGGCAGGTCGCAGAACCGGACGTCGACGAACCTGACGCCCTCGGACTTGATGAAGGCGATGACCTCATCGGCGGAACTGAACATCCGCGGCTTCTCCTCGCTCTCGTGGTCGGTGGCCGACGGCCGCCCACCGGGGTGGGCCGGGGTCGGGAGTGCGCCCCGGCCCCGGTGCCGGCACCGACGCTAGGCCCGGGCGATTTCCCGACGGTGTACCTCGTGTTTCCGCTGCGTTACCGCGGCCGCCGGCCCCGTCGGACGGGCTCCGCGCGCGGGTAGCCTGGGCCGGTGGCCTCCCGACGCGACGACCTGGGGTCCTGGCTCCAGGGCACGCCGGGCGACCCCGCTGCACGCGCCGGGCTCGGTCTGCCGGGTGACGGGCCCGGCTCGCTGGCCCGCGTGCCGCGGCGCATCGTCGCGCTCTGCGTGGACTGGCTCGCCAGCATGGGCGTGAGCGGGCTGCTGTTCCCGTCCGCCGGGCTCGAACCGGGCTTCTTCGCAGGTGCGCCGCTCGCGACCACCGGCGTCTTCGCGGTCTCGACGATCCTCCTGGTCGGACTCCTGGGCACGTCCGTCGGGCACCGCCTCACCGGGGTGCGCGTCGTCCGGCTCCGCGACGTGGTCCCGGCGGCGCTCGGAGCGCACGGGGGGCCGGCGGTGCCCGGCGTCCCCGACCCACGCGACGCACGTGCCCGTCAGGTGCCGCCGCCGGGACTGCTGCCCGCCGTCGTCCGCACGGTGCTGCTGTGCCTGGTGATCCCCGCCGTGGTGTGGGACAGCGACGGGCGGGGTCTGCACGACACGGCCGCCGGCACGGCTCTCGTCAGGCGCTGAGCGGGGCACGCCCGACGAGCGGGTACCGCCCGTACGCGAGCTCGGGGGTCAGCGTGAGGGCGCGATCCACCGTCGCCCGACTCGCGCGTCGTCCCGGGTCTGCGTCGGTACGGGGTCGCTCACGCGGCGCAGGTCAGCGGCCGCGCATCCCCTTGCGGTCGGGCCGCGCCTTGAACGGGTCCATGCCCTTGGGCACGGGGAGCTTGGCGCCGCCGAGCGCGCGGAGGCGCTTGGCGACCTCGTCCGTCGCGCGCCTGTCCAGCTTCGGCTTGACCTTGCGGAGCTTCTTCGCGAGCTCGCGCAGCGGGACCTGGCCTTCGCCGTCCCCGCACTGGAGCACCGTCACCGGGACGTTGGGGAGCACGCGGGTCACGCGCTTGCGCTCCTTGTCGAGCATCGGTCCGACGCGGTGCGCCGGGCCCTCGCTGACGAGCACGACCCCGCCGCGCCCCGACCCACGGAAGACCATGTCGAAGGTCTTGGGGTTCATGTCCACGGGGTCGTCCGGGAAGTCCCAGCCCCGCACCGTGCGCAGCGCGGACAGCGCGGCGCCCGGCTGGCCGGCGATCCGCTTGTACCCGGCCGCCTCCGTGCGCCGCGCCAGGATGAACATCATGATGATCAGCGCGAGCGGCAGGCCGATGAGCAGGAAGTACCAGAGCCGGCCGAGGGCGATGCCCAGCCCGGTCGCCGCCCCCAGCACGACGACGAGGACGCCGACCAGCCACCACGTGATCGCCGGGTCGACCGACGCGGTGAAGCGGTAGGCCTGCCACAGGGTGCGGTACCAGCGCTGCTTCTTGGGCGCGGCGGGGGAGTCGGTCGATCGGGCCATGGTCCCGGAGTCTAGTTGGCCCCGTGGGGCTCCAGGGCGGGCCCGGGCTCCGCGGTGCGGGGGCCGCGGGCGAGCAGGCTCGACGCCTCCTGGCGGGCCGGGGTCGGGGTCGCGAGGTGGGCGAGGTCGGCGGGGATCGGGCGGCCGTGCCGCTGCATCGCCTGCGCCCAGAGCCGGCCGGCCCGGTACGACGAGCGCACGAGCGGCCCGGACATCACGCCGAGGAAGCCCATCTCCTCAGCCTCGGTCGACAGCGCCACGAACTCCTCGGGGCGCACCCAGCGGTCCACCGGGTGGTGGCGGACCGAGGGCCGCAGGTACTGGGTGATCGTGACGAGGTCGCAGCCGGCGTCGTGCAGCGCCCGCAGCGCGGCCACTGTCTCCTCGTAGGTCTCGCCCATCCC
This sequence comes from Actinomycetes bacterium, assembly GCA_023430425.1. The sequence continues at coordinate 3,932 of JAEZAR010000399.1, forward strand.
GAGGATGAGGTTGGACTTGGTGACCAGCCCGGCGTCCCGGGCGGCGGTGAGGACGGACAGCGACCGGTCGTAGCGGAACCCGGGCCGGATCTGCTTGAAGATGCGCGGGACCGTCTCGAGGTTGTGCGCCAGCACCTCCGGGCGGGAGGCGAACACCTCGGCGAGCAGCTCCGGCCGCGCGTTGAAGTCCGGGATGAGGAGCTCGACGCCGGTGCCGGGGTTGAGCGCGTGGATCTGCCGCACCGTCTCCGCGTAGAGCCACGCCCCGCCGTCCGGCAGGTCGTCGCGGGCGACGCCCGTCACCGTCGAGTACCGCAGGCCCATCGTCCGGACCGACTCGGCGACGCGCCGCGGCTCGTCGGCGTCGAAGGCGGCAGGCTTGCCCGTGTCGATCTGGCAGAAGTCGCACCGCCGGGTGCACTGGTCGCCGCCGATGAGGAACGTCGCCTCGCGGTCCTCCCAGCACTCGAAGATGTTGGGGCAGCCGGCCTCCTCGCACACGGTGTGCAGCCCGCCGCCGTGCACGAGCTGCTTGAGCTCGGAGTACTGGGGCCCCATGGTCGCCCGCGTGCGGATCCACTCGGGCTTCTTCTCGATGGGGGTCGTCGCGTTGCGCGCCTCGACCCGCAGCATCCGGCGTCCTTCGGGGGCGATCGTCACCCGGTCAGCCTATGTCAGCCCGTGGCCGCACTCGCGGCCACGCTCGCGGCCGGGCGGGCACCGGCCAGCAGCGGCGCCAGGGCGCGCGCGAGGCAGGCCTGCAGGAGGGGCGCCACCTCCAGGACACCCACCCGGCGGCCCAGCTCGACCGTGAGCGAGGTCGCGTCGGCGTCGGGCAGGCCGCAGGCCACGATGCGGGTGAACGCCGACAGGTCCGGGTCGCAGTTGAGGGCGAGCCCGTGCATGGTGACCCCCTTGGCGACCCGGACCCCGATCGCCGCGAGCTTGCGGGCCCGGCCACCGTCGGTCCGGGGGAGCCAGACGCCCGACCGGCCCTCCGCCCGGACCGTGGCGAGGCCGAGGGCCGCGCACGCGTCCATGACCGCCTGCTCGAGCGCGCGGACGTACGCGACGACGTCGACCGGCTCGGCGAGCCGGACGACCGGGTACGCGACGAGCTGGCCGGGTCCGTGCCAGGTGATCCGTCCGCCGCGGTCGACGTCGACGACCGGGGTGCCGTCGACGGGGCGGTCCGCGGCCGCGGTCCGACGGCCCGCGGTGTAGACGCTCTCGTGCTCGACGAGCACGCAGGTGTCGGGGGCCGAGCCGGCGACGACGGCCTCGTGCAGCGCCCGCTGGAGCGCCCACGCCTCCTCGTACGGCACCGCCCGCGCGCCGAGGTCGAGCGGCCGGAACTCCATGCCGCGACGCTACCCGTCCGGCGCGGCGGCGTCGCCCGGCAC
>JAEZAR010000236.1 GCA_023430425.1 Actinomycetes bacterium
GCGTCGCAGGCCGCGGCCGCCGGTGTGACGACGCGCCGGCCGGCGTGCGGGAGTCGAACCCGCGGCGCTTGACAGGCGCTGATGCCAGTGCCCCGGGCGGACGCGCAGGACCCGCGACGGCGACGCCGTCCGGCTGCTCTCCCGGGGCCGGACGACCGTACGCCGCGGTGGCCGCGGAGGCCACGGAATTCCCGTGCCCCTGCGTCCGGACGTGGTCGGCGGTCTAGCGCGTTCGGCCGGCCGGCTGCGCCGTGCCGTCGGTGACGCCGGGTACGCCGGGGACGCCGGCGACCTCGCCGGCGACCTCGTACGTGCCGTCGGTGCCGCGGGCGATCCCGGCCGCGTCGGTGACGTCCGTGACCTCGGCCACGGGGGCGCCGCGACCGAGCGTGCGGTGGGCCCGCGCGTAGGCGGGCACCAGCACCGCGAGCGCGGCGAGCCAGGCGAGCGGGTTGCCCCAGACGACGCCCTCGTACCCCCAGGCTGCGCCGAGCACGACCGCCGCGCCGATGCGGCACACCAGCTCGAGCACGCCCGTGACGGTGGGGACGGCGGTGTGGCCGAGTCCCTGCAGGGCGCCCCGGAGCACGAACAGCGCGGCGAGCACGACGTACAGGGCGCCGTTGACGTGCAGGAAGTAGGTGGCCATGCCCACCACGCGGTCCGCGCCCGCTCCCACGAAGAGCCGCACCAGGGTGTCGCCCGCGACCACGACCGTCGCCCCGACGAGCGCCGACCCGCCGACCGTCAGCCACAGCGCCTGGACGACGCCGGTCCGGATGCGCTCCGGCCGGCGCGCACCCAGGTTCTGCGCGCAGTACATCGACACGGCGATGCCGAGCGAGCCGAGCAGCGCCATCGTGACGTTGTCGACGCGCGTCGCGGCCGTGTACGCCGCGACCGCGTCGGCACCGAGGTCGTTCAGACGCACCTGCACGGCGAGGATGCCCACCGCGATGACGGCGAACTGGACCCCCATCGGCAGGCCGAGGCGCAGGTGGTGGCCCAGCTCGGCGCGGGAGACCTGCCAGTCCGCGCGCTGCACGTGGAGCTCGGGCACCCGGCGCCGGACGTGGTGGAGGCAGAGGGCCACGGCCGCGCCCTGGGAGATCACGGTGGCCAGCGCCGCGCCGCCGACGCCGAGGCCGAGCACGGGCACCGCGGCGACGACGAGCGCGATGTTGAGCACGCAGCTCACGACCATGTACACGAGCGGCGTGCGCGAGTCGCCGATCGCCCGCAGGACCGCGAAGAGGTAGTTGAGGAACATCATTGTCGAGCCGCCGAGGAAGCTGACCACGGCGAACGTGGTCGCCTCGGGGAGCAGGTCGGGCGGCGTGCGGAGCAGGCGCAGCGCGGGCTCGGCCACGAGCGGGCCACCCGCGGTGACGAGTGCCGACGCGGCGGCGCTGAGCAGCGTGCCGGCCGCGACGGACCGGCGGACCGCGTGCGCGTCGCGCGCCCCGAACGCCTGCGCCGTCGGGATCGCGAACCCCGAGGTCATGCCCCACGCGAATCCCAGCAGCAGGAACAGGACGCTGCTCGTGGCGCCCACGGCGGCGAGGGCGGTCACGCCGAGCACACGGCCCACGATCGCCGCGTCGGTGATCTGGTACACCTGCTGGACCACGTTGCCGCCGAGCAGGGGTACGGCGAAGGCGCCGATGACACGCCAGGGCGTGCCGACGGTCAGGGCCGTGGCCATGCGGTGCTCCGGGATGGTGGTGGCCGGCGGGGCCGGGTGCGGGCGGCGCCGGAAGGCGCGTGGGGGAGTGTATCGAATCGATACGAGCGCTGTCTGCGCCATTCGGGTGTGAGGTGCGCGACGCGCGCGTAGGGTGAGGAGCCCCAGCACCCCCCGGGGGACCGACGAGCGTCCGGAGACCCCGTGACCGGCGACCCGCCCATCGACCCGCCCACCCGGCGGCGGGGCGCACCGGCGCGCGACGAGCTCGTCGACCTCGCGCTCGCGGCCGGGCGCACGGGAACGTACGAGTGGGACCTGCGCAGCGGGCGCCTCAGCTGGGACGAGCGGACCCTCGAGCTGTTCGCGTACGACGCGGGCGAGTTCGACGGCACGATCGACGCCTTCTGGGCGCGCGTGCACCCCCACGACGCCCCGCACGTCCGCCGCAGCGTCGAGCGGGCGATCGAGGCCTGCGGTGACTACACCGAGGAGTTCCGCGTCCGGCTCCCCGGCGGGGGCGAGCGGTGGATCGCGGCGCGCGGGCGTGCGCTGGCGCTGCCCGACGACCCGGGCCGGGCGGCGGTCATGCTGGGCGCGGTCAACGACACCACGGAGCAGCGCCAGCGGGACGCCCGTCTGGCGCGCGTCCTGGAGACCATGCCGACCGCGTTCTACTCGCTGGACCACGAGTGGCGGTTCACCTACGTCAACGGGCACGCCTGCCGGCTGCTGCGCGCGCCGCGCGACGACCTGCTCGGGCGCGTCGTCTGGGAGGCCTTCCCGGACGCGCCCCGGGCGGGGTTCCAGGGCCACTACGAGCGCGCCAAGGAGACCGGCCTGCCCGTCTCGTTCGAGGTCTACTACCCCCCTCCGCTCGACGGGTGGTTCGAGCTGCACGCATGGCCCACCCAGGACGGACTGGCGGTGTACTTCCTCGAGGTCACGGAGCGCCACGAGGCCCGCGAGCGCGCCACCAACGTGGCGACCGCGACGAGCCTCGTCGCCGACCTCGCACGCGTGATCGCCCACGCGGACGACGCCGTCGTGCCGGCCCACCTCGCGGAGGTCGCCGCCGCGGCCCTCGGCGGCGACTGGGGCGTCGCGACCCTGCTCGACGACACGATCCCTGGCACGCGCGCCACCCACGCCGCGGGGTGGCACCGCGACCCCGACGCGCAGCCCCTCGTCGACGCCGTCGTGGACGGCGGCACCGGCGGGCCGGTCCCGGGGGACCTCATGGCCAGCGCGGTCCGGTCCGGGCACGTCGTGATCCTGGACTCGGGCGCCGCACGGGCGCCGGAGGCACAGGCGCGCACCGAGCGCGGGCGGGCGGCGCTCGCGGCGCTCGCCCCGGACGCGTGCCTCCTCGTGCCGATCCTCTCGGGCAGGCGGGCGCTCGCCACGATCGCCGTGTTCTACGGGCAGAGCCCCGTGCCGCCGACCGCGCTGGAGGTCGCCGAGCAGATGCTCCGGCGGGCGCGGGTCGCCGTCGAGAACGCGTACCTGACCCGCCGGCAGGGCAGGCTCGTGGAGGTGCTCCAGCGGTCGCTGCTCGCGCCCCCGCCCCCGCTGCCCGGGGCCGACCTCGCGGTCCGGTACCTGCCCGCCTCCACCGCCGCGCGCGTCGGCGGCGACTGGTACGACGCGTTCGTGCTCCCCGACGGGGACGTGGTGCTCGTGATCGGGGACGTCGTCGGGCACGACATCGAGGCGGCCGTCGCGATGGGCCAGGTCCGGGCCCTGCTGCGCGGCGTGGCGGCGGCGACGGGGCTCGGGCCCGGCGCCCTCCTCGACCGCGTGGACGAGGCCCTCGGCACGCTCGGCGTGACCACGCTGACGACGGTGGCCTGCGTCCGCCTGCACGCGGACACCGACGGTGGCCGCGAGGCGCGGTGGGCCGCGGCGGGGCACCTGCCGCCGCTGGTGCGGGACCCCGGTGGGGTGGCGCGGTACCTCGACGGCGGCGGCGGCCTGCTACTCGGCTTCAGCCCAGGGGGTGCGCGGCGCCCGGAGCGGGTCGAGCGACTGGGGCCGGGCGACACCCTCCTGCTCTACACCGACGGGCTCGTCGAGCGCCGCGACCGGCCCCTGCGCGCCGGGCTGGAGGAGCTGCGGCGGACGATCGAGGCCGTGGGCGACCGGCCGCTCGAGGCGCTGTGCGACGCGGTCGTGCGCCGGATGGTCGACGGCCGGGCCGCCGCCGACGACGTCGCGCTGCTCGCCGTCCGTCTCCCCGCGGGGTGACAGCGGGGGCGTGCCCCGGCGCCGGCCCGCATGATGGGGGCATGGCCGTCGTGCAGCCCCTCACCGGCGAGCTGCTCGTCGCGACCCCCGGCCTGGGGGACCCGAGCTTCCGCCGGACGGTGGTCCTGGTCCTGCGGCACGACGACGAGGGCGCCCTGGGCGTCGTCCTCAACCGCCCTCTCGCGGTGGAGACGGGAGAGGCGCTGCCCGGGTGGCACCGTGCGGTCAGCCCGCCGGCCACCCTCTTCCAGGGCGGCCCCGTGGGGCTCGACTCCGCGCTGGGCCTGGTGACGCTGACGTCGTCGGCCGACGGCCCGGCCGTCGACCGGATCATCGGGCCGTTCGGCCTCGTCGACCTCGACGCCGACCCCGCCGACGGTCTGCCCGGCGTGACCGGCGTCCGGGTCTTCGTCGGGCACTCCGGCTGGGCGGGGGGCCAGCTCGAGGGCGAGGTCGCCGAGGGCGGCTGGTACGTGCTGCCGGCGCAGCCCGGCGACCTCGTCGACCCCGACCCGGCGTCGCTGTGGCGACGGGTGCTGCGGCGTCAGGGCGGGGCGCTCGCCATCGTGTCGACCTTCCCCGAGGACCCGAGCCTGAACTGAGAACGCCGGGACTCTGCGGCCCGGCGGACCGGGCCCGGCGGTCGGGGCGGGCCCGCGGGCGCGCGGGACCGGGGGCTAGGCGGGGTCGGGCTCGTCGTCGCGCGCCCGGGTGGCCAGGGCACGGACCATGTCGATGGTGTCGGCCTCGGCCGCGGCCTTGTCGTCCCGGTAGCGCAGCACCCGCGCGAAGCGCAGCGCCAGCCCTCCGGGGTAGCGGCTGGACCGTTGCAGACCGTCGAAGGCGATCTCGACCACCTGCTCGGGCCGCAGGGTGACCGTCCACCCGTCGTCGGCGACCTCGAGCTCGCGGAACCGCCGCGTCTGCCAGGCGAGCATCTCGTCCGTCATGCCCTTGAACGTCTTGCCGAGCATGACGAAGCCCCCGGCGGGGCCGCGCGCCCCGAGGTGGATGTTCGAGAGGAGACCGGCGCGCCGCCCGGAGCCGCGCTCCACGGCGAGCACCACCAGGTCGAGGGTGTGCCGCGGCTTCACCTTCACCCACGCCGCGCCTCGCCGGCCGGCCTCGTAGGGCGCGTCCGCGTCCTTGACGACCACCCCCTCCTGGCCGGCGGCGACCCATCGCTCGAACGCGGCCTGCGCCGCAGCGGCGTCGTCGGTGACGACCCGCTCGACGACGTGCCCGGGCGCCCCGGCGAGCAGGGTGTCGAGGGCAGCGAGCCGTTCGGCGAGCGGGGCGGCCAGCAGGTCGCGGCCGTCCACGTGCAGCAGGTCGAAGAAGAACGGGGTCAGGGCCGTGACGGCGGCCACCTGCGCGTCACGGCTCGCGCTGCGCGCCGCGGTCTCCTGGAACGGCCGGGGCCGCCCGTCGGGCCCGACGGCGAGCGCCTCGCCGTCCAGGACGGCCGTGCGCACCGCGAGCGAGGCCACCACCGCGACCACCTCCGGGACCCGGTCGGTGATGTCGTCGAGGCTGCGCGTGAAGACCCGGACCCGGTCGCCGTCGCGGTGCACCTGCACGCGCACCCCGTCCAGCTTGGCGTCCACGACGACCGGGCGGCCGCCGAACCCGGCGACCGCCGTGGCGACGTCGGGAGCCGAGGCCGCGAGCATCGGCCGCACGGGCCGTCCCACCGTCAGCCCGAAGCCCGCCAGCGCGGCCACGGCCTGCGC
>JAEZAR010000431.1 GCA_023430425.1 Actinomycetes bacterium
ACCCCCGGCCGTGGGCGTCCCGCGCGGGGCGCCTGCCCGTCGGGGCCTCGGCGCCGCGGGAGCTACCTCGGCCGGACCGGCGGCTGGTCCTCGGGCACGAGCATGAGCACGCCGAGCGGCGGCACCCGCACCCGCGCCGACGCGGGCTGGGCGTGGTGCGGCACCGGCTCGGCCTCGACGCGGCCCATGTTGCCCACGCCCGAGCCGCCGTACGCCTCGGCGTCGGTGTTCAGGGCCTCCCGCCAGCCGCCCGCCGCGGGCAGGCCGAGCACGTACCCCTCGTGCGGCGTGCCCGCGAAGTTCACGACGACGGCGACGGTGCGGCCCGTGCGGTCGCGCCGCAGGTAGGTGAGGACGTTGTGCCCGGCGTCCTGCGCGTCCACCCACGCGAAGCCGGCCGGGTCGTCGTCCAGGTCCCACAGCGCCGGCTCGGCCCGGTAGAGCGCGTTGAGGTCACGGACCAGCCGCTGCACCCCCTGGTGCGGCCCGTGGTCGAGCAGGTGCCAGTCCAACGAGCGCCCCTCGGACCACTCGGCCGTCTGCCCGAACTCGCCGCCCATGAAGAGCAGCTGCTTGCCCGGGTGCGACCACTGGTAGGCCAGCAGCGCCCGCAGGCCGGCGAACCGCTGCCAGTCGTCGCCCGGCATCTTGTAGACCAGCGAGCCCTTCCCGTGCACGACCTCGTCGTGGGACAGGGGGAGGACGAAGTGCTCCGAGAACGCGTAGACGAGCGAGAACGTCACCTCGTGGTGGTGGTAGCGCCGGTTGATCGGCTCCTCGCGCAGGTAGCGCAGGGTGTCGTTCATCCAGCCCATGTTCCACTTCAGGCCGAAGCCGAGGCCGCCGGCGTCGGTGGGCGCGGTGACGCCCGGCCAGGCGGTGGACTCCTCCGCGATCATGAGGATGCCGGGGGTGCGCCGGTAGGCCGTCGCGTTCGCCTCCTGGATGAACCTGATCGCCTCGAGGTTCTCCCGCCCGCCGTGCACGTTGGGCCGCCACTGCCCGGCGCTGCGCGAGTAGTCCAGGTAGAGCATCGACGCGACAGCGTCGACCCGCAGGCCGTCGACGTGGAACTCCTCGAGCCAGTACGTCGCGTTGGCGACCAGGAAGTTGCGCACCTCGTTGCGACCGAAGTTGAACACGTAGGTGCCCCAGTCGGGCTGCTCGCCCAGCAGGGGGTCCGGGTGCTCGTACAGCGGAGTGCCGTCGAACCGGCCGAGCGCCCACTCGTCCTTGGGGAAGTGGGCCGGGACCCAGTCGAGGATCACGCCGATGCCCGCCTGGTGCAGCCGGTCGACGAGGTGGCGGAAGTCGTCGGGGTGGCCGAAGCGGGAGGTCGGCGCGTAGTAGGAGCTCACCTGATAGCCCCAGGAGCCGCCGAACGGGTGCTCGGCCACGGGCAGCAGCTCGACGTGGGTGAAGCCGGTCTCGAGCACGTACTGCGTGAGCTGGTCGGCCAGCTCGCGGTAGCTCAGGCCCGGGCGCCACGAGCCGAGGTGCACCTCGTACACGCTCATCGGCCCGTGGTGGGGGTTTCCCGACGCACGGCACTCGAGCCAGTGCGCGTCGCCCCACGTGTAGTCGGTCTCCACGACGACGGATGCGGTCGCGGGCGGGTGCTCCGCACCCTTGGCCAGGGGGTCGGCCTTCTGCCGCCACGAGCCGTCGCGGGTGAGGACCTCGAACTTGTAGCGCTGCCCGCCGCGCACGCCGGGCACGAACAGCTCCCAGACGCCGCTCGCGCCGAGGTTGCGCATCGCGTGCGGGGCGCCCTGCCAGTGGTTGAAGTCGCCGACCACCCGCACGGCCTCGGCGTTCGGCGCCCACACCGCGAAGGACGTGCCGACGACGTCGCCGAGCACACCCGGGTAGGTGCGCACGTTCGCGCCCAGCACCGTCCACAGCTCCTCGTGGCGCCCCTCGGCGACGAGGTGCAGGTCCATCTCGCCGAGCGTGGGCAGGAAGCGGTAGGGGTCGTCGGAGTCCGTGGTGTGGTCCCCGTAGGTGACGCGGACGCGGTAGTCGGGGACGTCGGCGCGCTCCAGGACCGCCACCCAGACGCCCCCGTGCTCGTGGCTCGCCGGGACGACGCCGTCCGGGGTCACCACCTCGACCCGGTCGGCCAGGGGGCGCAGCACCCGGATCGTCACGGCCCCCGGGGCCCCCGCGGCCCCGGGCTGCGCGTGCGGGCCGAGCACACGGTGCGGGTCCTGGTGGACCCCGCGGACCACGGCGTCCAGCTCGGCCGTCTCCACGTGGACCGGCGACGGGCGGGTGGTCGGCTCGGACGGGTTGGTCATGGAGCCACCCTGCCACGCGGGGCAGGGCGTCGCACGGCTGGGCAGCCGCCCCGCGGCCGGGTCACCCGGCGAGGAGCCGGTCGACCCCGCCGAGCGGGATGTGCACCCAGTCCGGCCGGTTGCCGGACTCGTAGACGACCTCGTACAGCGCCTTGTCGAGCTCGAGCGCGGGCAGCAGCACGTCGAGGTTGAGGTCGTCGGAGGTGCCCTCGTTGCCGTGCTGGTAGCCCTCGATGAGGCCCCGTCGGGCGTCCGCGACCCATCCGGGGTCCCGGGCACCGCCGACCGCGGCGGCGTAGTCCAGCGACCGCAGCATGCCCGCCAGGTCGCGCAGGGCCAGGTCGGGCCTCGTCTTCTCCTGGGCGGACGCCTGCGGCTCGCCCTCGAAGTCGAGCACGTACCAGTGCCCCTCGGCCGACCGCAGCACCTGGCCGAGGTGGTAGTCGCCGTGCACGCGCTGGAGCGGGGGGACGGACGACAGGCCCTCGAGGTGGTCGTAGGCCCGTTCGATCCCCTCCGCGCGCTCCGCGAGCTCCGGCACCCGGTCCACCGCGTCGCGCGCCCGCTCGCGCAGAGTGGTGACGACCTGGGCCACGCCGCCCTCGGCGCTCGCCGACTCGTCCCCGGGCAGCGCGTCGCGCAGCGCGCGGTGCATCCGCGCGGTCGTGCGCCCGAGGTCCTCGGCGAGGTCGGCGAACCCGCGCCCGTCCCGTGCGTGGTCGCACGCGAGCTCGAACCCGTCCTGGGCGCCCTGCACGAGCTCGCTGAGGACCCCGAGGTGCCCGACCGCGGCGCCGCCGCCTCCGGTCCCCGGCCACCGGCCGGCCAGCCAGGCGAGCGGCCGCGGGACGCCCTCCCAGCCCGCGCGGCTCAGCGCGATGGGCACCGCGACGTCGGGGTTGGGCCCGACGGTGACCGCCCGGAAGACCTTGAGGATCGCCGGCGGGCGGGCCCCTGGCAGGAGGACGGAGGTGTTCGACTGCTCGCCGCCGGAGACCTTGTGGGGGCCGGGTCGCTCGGGAGCGGGTCCGTCATGGCGTGCCACGGCGAGCCACGCGCGGACGAACGCGGCGTCGTACGGACCGTCCAGCAGCGTGCCCGTGGCCAGCCGCGCGATGATGCCCGGGGCGTCGGCCGCCACGTCGTCGGACGGGCGCAGCACCGTGGGCACCTGCAGCACGGTGCCCGACTCGAGGGCGAGCAGGTGCACCTGCACCTGCGCCTCGCCCTCAGGGTCGGCGAGGTCGGCGACCGCGAGCCGGTCGAGCCGCGCGTCGGTGCCCTTCGCCGGGAACCAGCGCTGGTGGGGCGCCCAGTCGCGCAGCGCGGTGAGCGCCGCGTCGTCGGGCACGGGCCGGGCCTCGACCGGTCCGGCCAGCGTCTCCTCGGTCATCTCCACCGTCCCTCCTCACCGGCCCTCGTCGCCCGGCCCTCGTCGCCCGGCCCTCGTCGCCCGGCGCTCGTCACCCCCGCCCCCGGCGCCCGTGCGTCCGGCCGTTCCCCCGCCCGCGGCTCAGCCCGCCTCCGGCGGGGTCACGGTGAGCCAGTAGAACGAGCGCGACCCGAGCGTCACGGACACGTCGCCGCGGCCCGTCACGTCGGGGAACCGTGCCCCGCCGAACACGTCCGCCAGGTGGTGCCCGCCGTGGTCGGGCAGCCGGACGGTCGCCGACCGCGGCGTGGTCGCGAGGTTGGCCACCACGAGCACCGTCTCGGCGGAGGAGGTGCGCAGGAAGGCGAGGACGGCGTCGTTGTCGCAGGGCACGATCCGGAAGTCGCCGGTGCCGAAGACGGGGTGCTGCCGACGCACCGCGAGCATGCCGTGCACCCAATGGAGCAGGGACGTCGGCTGGGCGAGCTGCGCCTCGACGTTGGTGGTCGTGTAGTGGTGCACCAGCGACTGGTTCACCGGCAGGTACAGCTTGCCGGGGTCGGCCGTCGAGAAGCCGGCGTTGCGGTCCGGCGTCCACTGCATGGGTGTGCGCACGGCATCGCGGTCCGGCAGCCAGATGTTGTCGCCCATGCCGATCTCGTCGCCGTAGTACAGGCAGGGGCTGCCCGGCAGGGAGAGCAGCAGGGCGTGCGCCAGCTCGATCTCGGCCCGGGAGTTGTCGAGCAGCGGGGCGAGCCGCCGCCGGATGCCGACGTTGGCCCGCATCCGCGGGTCCGGCGCGTACCAGCCGTACATCGACGCGCGCTCCTCGGTGGAGACCATCTCGAGGGTGAGCTCGTCGTGGTTGCGCAGGAAGGTGCCCCACTGCCCGCCGCTCGGCAGCGGCGGGGTGTCGGCCAGGATGTCGACGATCTGCGTCGCCCGCTGGTCCTTGATGGCGTAGAAGATGCGCGGCATGACGGGGAAGTGGAAGCACATGTGGCACTCGGGGTCGTCGTCCGTGCCGAAGTACGGCACGACGTCGCGCGGCCACTGGTTCGCCTCCGCGAGCAGGATCCTCCCGGGGAACTCCTCGTCCACCATCGCGCGCACCTCGGCGAGGTAGGCGTGCGTCTGCGGCAGGTTCTCGCAGTTGGTCCCCTCCTCCTCGAAGAGGTAGGGCACCGCGTCGAGGCGGAAGCCGTCGACGCCGAGCCGCAGCCAGAAGCGCACGACGTCCTTCATGGCCTCGCGCACCGCAGGGTTCTCGAAGTTCAGGTCGGGCTGGTGGCTGAAGAAGCGGTGCCAGTAGTACTGCCGGCGCACGGGGTCGAACGTCCAGTTCGACGTCTCGGTGTCGACGAAGATGATCCGCGCGCCCTCGTACCGCGTCGGGTCGTCGCCCCAGACGTAGAAGTCGCCGTAGGGGCCCTCGGGGTCGGAGCGCGAGGCCTGGAACCACGGGTGCTGGTCGCTCGTGTGGTTCATGACCATGTCGATGATCACGCGCATGCCCCGGGCGTGCGCCTCCTCCATGAGCTCGGCGAAGTCGCCCAACGTGCCGTACTGCGGCGCGATGGCCGTGTAGTCGGACACGTCGTAGCCGCCGTCACGCAAGGGGGAGGGGAAGAACGGCGGCAGCCACAGGCAGTCCACCCCGAGCCACTGCAGGTACTCGAGGCGCTCGATGAGGCCGCGCAGGTCGCCCGTGCCCTGGCCCGAGGAGTCGGAGAAGCAGCGGAGCATGACCTCGTAGAAGACGGCCGTGCGGTGCCACTCGGGGTCGGGCGACAGGCCGGGACGGGCCAGGTCGGGCAGCTGGTGGGTCGCGTGCGGGCGGGGCGGGAGGGCGCGCGACGGGTCGACCGCGCGCAGGCTGCCGGTCTCGGGGGAACGGCCGGTCGTCGTGGTCACAGGGTCCTCACACCGATGACGTGCGCGACCTGCGCGAGCGGGTCGAGCCGGACGTAGGGGTGCGCCCCCCAGGCGTAGACCGCACCGGAGAGCAGGTCGTGCGCGGCGAAGGCGGGTGCCGCCGGGTCCGCCGGGACCGGGATGCCGAGCCCCGCGAGGTCCAGGTCGACCGTCGCCTCCTGCGTGTGGTGCGGGTCGAGGTTGACCACGACGACGACCGTGTCGGCGCGCCCGTCGGGGGACTGCTCCGCCGTCACCCGCCGCGAGTAGCACAGGACCTGGTCGTTGGTCGTCGGGTGCACGACGAGCCCGCGCAGGCGCTGCAGGGCGGGGTGCTCGCGGCGGAGCGCGTTGAGCTGGGTGAGGAGCCGCGAGATGCCGATCGCGTCCGCCGCCGCCCAGTCGCGCGGCCGGTACTCGTACTTCTCGTTGTCGATCTGCTCCTCCACGCCGGGCCGCGGGACGTTCTCCACCAGCTCGTAACCGGAGTAGATGCCCCACGTCGGGGAGCCGGTGGCGGCGAGCACGGCGCGCAGGGCGAACGCGGCGACGCCGCCGTGCTGCATGAACGGCGTGAGGATGTCGTGCGTCGTCGGCCAGAAGGACGGGCGCATGTACGCCGCCGCGGGCCCGGAGACCTCCTCGAGGTACTCCGCGAGCTCCTCCTTCGTGTTCCGCCACGTGAAGTACGTGTACGACTGGTGGAACCCGATCCGGGCGAGCGTGTGCATCATGGCCGGCCGGGTGAACGCCTCCGCCAGGAACACGACCTCGGGGTGCGCGCCGTTGACGTCGGCGATGAGCCGCTCCCAGAACGTCAGCGGCTTGGTGTGCGGGTTGTCGACGCGGAACGCGGTCACGCCGTGGTCGATCCACACCTGCAGGACGCGGCGGATCTCCGCGTAGATCCCCTCGGGGTCGTTGTCGAAGTTCAACGGGTAGATGTCCTGGTACTTCTTCGGCGGGTTCTCGGCGTAGGCGATGGACCCGTCGACGCGCGTCGTGAACCACTCCGGGTGCTCGGTCACCCACGGGTGGTCGGGCGAGCACTGCAGGGCGAGGTCGAGGGCGACCTCCAGCCCGAGGCCGCGCGCCCGCTCCACGAACGCGTCGAAGTCGGCGAACGTGCCGAGCTCGGGGTGGATCGCGTCGTGCCCGCCGTCGGGCGACCCGATCGCGTAGGGCGAGCCGGGGTCGGTGGGGGTCGGCGTGAGGGAGTTGTTCCGGCCCTTGCGGTACGTCGTCCCGATCGGGTGGACGGGCGTGAGGTAGACGACGTCGAAGCCCATGGCAGCGATCGCGGGCAGCCGCTCGGCCGCCGTCCGCAGGGTGCCCGAGCGCCAGCGCCCCGTCTCGGGGTCCCGGACGGCGCCCTCGGAGCGCGGAAACATCTCGTACCAGGAGCCGACGAGCGCGCGCTCGCGCTGGACGAGCAGGGGATACGTCGCCGAGGCGCTGACGTGCTCGCGCAGGGGGCGCTGGGCGAGCGCCGCCCGGACCTGGTCGGAGGTGCCGGCCGCGAGACGCGCCTGCGGCGGCCGTCGCGTGTCGCGCAGCCCGGTGACGGAGTCGTGCAGGGCGCGCGACGCCTCCGGCGGGAGGTCCGCCCGGTCCGCGGCACGCTCGAGCAGGGCGGCGCCCTCGGCGAGCATGAGCTCGACGTCGACGCCGGCGGCGACCTTGATGCTCGCGTCGTGCTCCCACGTCCCGTACGGGTCCGACCAGCCCTCGACGCGGAAGCCCCACAGGCCTTCCGCGTCGGGGACGAGGTCCGCGCGGTAGGTGTCCAGGCCCGCGTTGACGACGCCCATCCGCACAGCGGCCCGCTCCGTCCCGTCGGGCGCGACGAGGACCGCGGTCGCGGCGACCGCGTCGTGGCCCTCGCGGAAGACCGTCGCGGTCACCTCGACGGCCTCGCCGACGACCGCCTTGGCGGGCCAGCGCCCGCACTCGACGACCGGCCCGACGCCGACCACCGGGATCCGGCCGACGACCGTCGCGGCGGGGGCCGCGGCCGCTCTCCCGGTCGACGTCCCGGCGGACGAGCCGGCCGTGCCCCGCGCGCGGCGGGCGGCCGACGACGACGGCGTTCGCGGCTGTGGTGTCGTGGACGGCGTCACGATCCCGAACCTACCCAGGCCCCTGCGCGAGCGACATTCGACGCGGCCGCGCGTCGTTGCCCGGCGTCGATCGCGCCGCGGCGTCCCGACGGACCTCCGATGCCGGGTCCGGGCTGCCCACGGGGTGAAAGCGTCTGTGGTGCCCGCCACGCGGACGCCCGACCGCGACGCCGTGACCAGCACCGTTGCCGAACCGGGATGTAAGCGCTTGCAGCAACGCTGGAATCGGGCATCCGCGACCGCGTAGGGTGCCCCTCCGTGAGAGCCATCCGCCGTTTCACCGTCCGCACAGTGCTGCCCACCGAGCTCCTGCCGCTCGACGAGCTCGCGCACAACCTCCGCTGGTCGTGGCACGCCCCGACCCGCGAGCTCTTCGCCGGGATCGACCCCGCGCTCTGGGCCCGCGTGCACGGCGACCCGGTGGCGCTGATCGGCGCGCTCGGGTCGGAGCGGCTCGCCGCGCTCGCAGCCGATGCCGAGTTCGTCGGGCGGGTCCGCGGGGCCGTCGAGGACCTGCACCGCTACCTGGCCGCGCCGCTGTGGTACCAGACCGAGGCCGTGGCCGCGGTCGGCGGGGACGCGGCGCAGCTGCCCCGCGCGGTGGCCTACTTCTCCCCGGAGTTCGGCATCACCTCGGTGCTGCCGCAGTACTCGGGCGGCCTCGGCATCCTCGCGGGCGACCACCTCAAGAGCGCCTCCGACCTCGGTGTGCCGATCGTCGGCGTCGGGCTGCTCTACGGGGCGGGCTACTTCAACCAGAGCCTGACGCGGGACGGGTGGCAGGTGGAGACGTACCCGCTGTCCGACCCCGACGGGCTCCCGCTGACCCTGCTGCGCGAGGCCGACGGGACGCCGGCCCGGGTCCACCTGGACCTGCCGGGCGGGCGGACGCTGCACGCGAGCATCTGGAAGGCCGACGTCGGCCGGGTGCCCCTGCTGCTGCTGGACTCCAACGTGCCCGAGAACGACGACCTGGCCCGCCGTGTCACCGACCGGCTCTACGGCGGGGGCGGCGAGCACCGGCTCCAGCAGGAGCTGCTGCTCGGCATCGGCGGCGTGCGCGCCCTGCGCGTGTGGTCGCGCCTGTCGGGCGCGCCGGCGCCGGAGGTCTACCACACCAACGAGGGCCACGCGGGGTTCCTCGGGATGGAGCGGATCCGCGAGCTCGTCGCCGAGGAGGGCATGACGTTCGCCGAGGCCCTCGAGGCCGTGCGCGCGGCGACGGTCTTCACGACGCACACCCCGGTGCCGGCCGGCATCGACCGGTTCGAGGCGACCCTGGTCGCGCAGTACTTCGACGGCGACGCGGCGCTCGCCGGGGTGCCGGTCGCCGACGTGCTCGCGCTCGGCGCCGAGGACTACGAGGGCGGCGACCCCACCCTGTTCAACATGGCGGTCATGGGCCTGCGCCTCGGCGGCCGGGCGAACGGCGTCTCGCTCCTGCACGGCCAGGTCTCGCGCGGGATGTTCAGCGGGCTGTGGGCCGGCCTGGACGAGGACGAGGTCCCGATCAGCTCGATCACCAACGGCGTGCACGGCTGGACCTGGACCGACCCGCGACTCGCGGACCTCGCGCACGCGCGGCTCAGCCCCGCCGAGCTCGCGGACGGCTCGGGCTGGCTGCGGACGGACGGCGTCGGTGACCAGGACCTGTGGCAGGTGCGGCGAGCGCTGCGCGCCCAGCTCGTCGCGGACGCGCGCACCCGCGTCCGGGAGTCGTGGCGCCGCCGCGGCGCCAGCTCGGCCGAGCTCGGCTGGGTCGACGAGGTCCTCGACCCCGACGTGCTGACGATCGGGTTCGCGCGGCGGGTGCCGACGTACAAGCGGCTGACCCTCATGCTCAGCGACCCGGAGCGGCTCAAGGGCCTGCTGCTGCACCCCGAGCGGCCCATCCAGATCGTGGTCGCCGGCAAGTCCCACCCCGCAGACGACCAGGGCAAGCGGCTCATCCAGCAGCTCGTGCGGTTCGCGGACGACCCCGAGGTGCGCCACCGCATCGTCTTCCTGCCGAACTACGACATCGCCATGGCGCAGAAGCTGGTTCCCGGCTGCGACGTCTGGTTGAACAACCCGCTGCGACCGCTGGAGGCCAGCGGCACCTCCGGCATGAAGTCGGCGCTCAACGGCGGGCTCAACCTGTCCATCCTCGACGGGTGGTGGGACGAGTGGTTCGACGGCGAGAACGGCTGGGCGATCCCGACGGCCGACGGCGTCGACGACGTCGACCGACGGGACGACCTCGAGGCGGCGGCGCTGTACGACCTCATCGAGAACCAGGTCGCCGCGCGCTTCTACGACCGGGACGACCGGGGGATCCCCGTCACCTGGCTGGAGATGGTCCGGCACACCCTGGCGACCCTCGGCCCCAAGGTCCAGGCGACACGGATGGTCGGCGAGTACGTGCAGCGTCTCTACACCCCGGCCGCCCACAGCGGGCGCGCCCTGGACGGCCCCGGGTACCGCTCCGCGCGCGAGCTGGCGGCCTGGAAGCGGACCGTCCGCGCGGCGTGGCCCACCGTGCGGGTGGACCACGTCGAGTCCGTCGGCGTCGGCGACGTCGCCCAGGTGGGCGAGGTGCTCCAGGTGCGGGCCTACGTCTCGCTCGGCGAGCTCCGGCCGGAGGACGTCGCCGTCCAGGTCGTCTACGGCCGCGTCTCGGAGTCCGACGAGCTCTCGAACGTCCGGCACGCGCAGCTGCGGTGGACCGAGGCGTACGAGGGGGGCCGGCACGCCTTCGCCGGGGACGTCCGCCTGGAGGTGAGCGGGCCGTTCGGGTACACCGTGCGCGTGGTGCCCGCGCACCCCCTCCTCGTCTCCGACGCCGAGACGGGCCTGGTGACGAACGCGGGCTGAGCCCCGCGGTCGGGGCGGCGGCGGCCCTCAGGCCGTCGCCGCCGCCGCGCTGCGCCCCGCGACCCGGCCCGAGAACAGGCAGCCGCCGAGGAACGTGCCCTCCAGG
>JAEZAR010000443.1 GCA_023430425.1 Actinomycetes bacterium
GCTCGCGCTCGCCGGGTGCGGCGGCGGCGGCGACCCCGAGGACGGGACGCCCACCGACGCCGGCGACCCGACGCAGGCGGAGCTCGGGGGCGGGGAGCTCCCGGGTGCCGAGCAGGGCAGCGGGGACTGCCTCGCGGACGCGCAGGCGGCGACGGCAGGGGACGCGATCGCCTCCTTCCCCGACAAC
Source organism: Actinomycetes bacterium (assembly GCA_023430425.1). The sequence continues at coordinate 188 of JAEZAR010000443.1, forward strand.
CCTGACGTCGCGTGGGCGGTGGAGGGTGCGACCGCCGACGACGCCGGCCGCGTGCTCGTGACGGCCGTGCCCGACTCCGCTGAGGTGGGCTACCCCGCGTTCCGCTTCGCGTACGCCTGCGGCGAGGACGAGCCGCGCCTGCTCGGCGTCTACGTGCCCGGGGGAGCGGGCCCGTGGGAGCTGCTGTTCACCACGGACGCCGCCGTCGCCGGTGAGCTGCCCCCGACGGTGGACTGACGAGGCCGGTCCCGCGCGTACCGCGCCGGGCCTCAGCCCGCGGGCCGGACGTCGGAGATCTCGTAGCACTCCTCGTCGTCGATCGCGGTCGGGTCGTTGTCGAGGAACACGACGGTGGGCACGCCGTCCTCGGCGAAGGCGACGTCCGGCACCTGCTGGGCGGGGAGCGCGACGATCCGGTCGAGCAGCTCGCTCACCGTGGGCACGTGCTCGGCGGCGGCCGGCAGCGACCACTCGGCGGTCTCGTCGAGCGGCTCGACGGCGGAGACCTCCCCGTCGGTGACCGTCACGCGGTACGTCCCGGTCAGCGCCCGCTCCCCGCAGCCGGCGGTCAGCGTGTACGCGTACGACGTCGGCCCGTGCTGCGCCCAGGTGTCGCGGGCGTCGGTGGCGCCGGGGATCGGCCCGTCGGCTGCACAGCCCACGAGGAGCCCCGCGACCACCACGGCCGTGGCACCCGCCCGGGCCGTGCCGGCGGTGGCGGGGCGGGGGGGCATGCGGTGAGGCGTCATGCCCTGGTCATGTGGCCCGCGGCACCGGGCTTGCGGTCCTCAGGACGTCTTCTTCCTCGACGGGCCCTGCGCGCCGCGCGAGAAGGCCCACAGGTCGATCCCGGCGTCCACGGCGTGCCGGTCGATCGTGGCGAGCTCGTCGTCGTCGAAACCCAGGTTGTCGAGGGCGCCGAGGTTCTGCTCGAGCTGCGCGACGCTGCTCGCCCCCATGACCAGCGACGTCACGCGGGGGTCGCGCAGGGCCCAGGCGAGCGCCATCTGCGCGAGCGACTGGCCCCGGTCCCGCGCCATGCCGTCGAGCGCGCGCACGTGGGCCAGCGCGGTGTCGGTGAGCAGGTCCGGGGACAGGGAGGTGCCGCGCGAGGCGCGCGACCCCTCGGGGATCCCGTCGAGGTACTTGTCCGTGAGCATCCCCTGGGCGAGCGGGGAGAACGCGATGCAGCCCACCCCGAGCTCGCCGAGGACGTCGAGGAGCCCCTCGGTCTCGATCCACCGGTTGAGCATCGAGTACGAGGGCTGGTGGATGAGCAGCGGGGTCCCGAGGTCGGCGAGGATCGCCGCCGCCCGGCGCGTGTCGGCGGGGGAGTAGCTCGAGATCCCGGCGTACAGGGCCTTGCCCGAGCGGACCGCGGAGTCGAGGGCCCCCATGGTCTCCTCGAGCGGCGTCGACGGGTCGAAGCGGTGGCTGTAGAAGATGTCGACGTGGTCCAGGCCCATCCGGCGCAGCGACTGGTCGAGGCTCGCGAGGACGTACTTGCGCGACCCGCCGCCCTGGCCGTACGGGCCGGGCCACATGTCGTACCCGGCCTTGGTGGAGATGACCAGCTCGTCGCGGTACGGACGCAGGTCCGACCGGAGCAGGTGGCCGAAGTTCGTCTCGGCGGAGCCGTACGGCGGGCCGTAGTTGTTCGCCAGGTCGAAGTGCGTGACCCCCGCGTCGAACGCGCGCCGGACGATGGCGCGCTGCGTGGCCAGCGGGGTGCCGTCGCCGAAGTTGTGCCAGAGCCCGAGCGACAGGGGAGGCAGGTCCAGGCCGCTGCGGCCGGTGCGGCGGAAGGTGGCGCGGTCGTAGCGGGCGGCGTCGGCGACGTAGGTCATGCGTCCACTCTGCCATCGGGCGACCGGGCAGCGAGGACGCGACCGCCTGCCGACGCGAGCCGCCCACCGGTGGGAGCGCGTGCGGGCACGCCGGGGGCGTGCTGTACTCGCAGATCATGACCGACAGCCCGTTCACGGGCCCCCCGGAGTCGGCCTTCGCGTCCACCACGTCCAGCGTGGCTGCTGCGCCCGGCCCCGGCGCCCCGGCGCCTGCGTCCCGGCCCCACCGTGGCCCGCGCGCCCACGCCTGCGGGCGGGCCCACGCAGACCGGGGAGGGCGCGGATGAGGACAGGCGTGCGGGTGGAGCCGCAGGCGGACGGCGCGGTGCGGCTCGTCGCACCCGAGTACGTCGTCGAGGTCCGCGCGGACCCGCCCCGGGCGATCCTGGCCGACCGCGACGGGCGGATCTGGTCCCACCTCTCGCTGCTCGCCTCGCTCGACCGGACGGACGTGCGCGACGAGTCCTACGCGATCGGCGTGCCGGAGGTGGTCGGCCCCGACCACCTGGGCGCCGTCGTCGTGCGGACGCGCGCGCGCACCCCGGCGTGGGACGAGAAGGAGGTGTCGCTGCACTGCACTGACGAGGAGGTGTCCGTCACCGCCACGGTGCGCGGCACCGGGACGCTGGCGACCACGACCCTCCTCGGCGGCCACGCGGTGCTGGGGTCGGGCGCGGCCGGGGAGTTCTGGTCGTCCGTCGAGTACGGCTGCGTGTACTCGCCCGGGCCGGCCGAGCCGGTGCAGGTCGTGCGGCCGGCCCCGAGCTCGGTGAGCCTCGGCGTCGTCGGGGACGGCGGGCCGGGCCGGCTGCACGGGATCTTCTCCCCGCCCCCCCTGTTCCTCGCCTTCGGGCGCGGGCCCGCGCCCGCGTCGCCCACGGCCGTGCCCGACGACGCCTGGCTGGCCCTGAGCGCGCGGGTCGCCGCGCGGGACGCCACCTTCACCCAGCTCCGCTACCGGGCGCTGGACGGCGGGTTCCGGATCGAGCTCGACTACGACGGCCACACGCGCGTCGCCGGGCGGTTCACGACGCCGAACCTGGTGCTGCGCCGCGTGCTCGACCCGCGCACGGGCATCGCGCAGCACCGGTCGGCGCTCGTCCGGCGCGGCCTCGTCCAGGACACGCCCCTGCACGCCCCCGCGCGCTGGTGGCGCGAGCCGCTGTTCTGCGGGTGGGGGGCGCAGGCCGCCCTCGCGCCCGTGCCGGGTGCGACGCCGCGCCACCCCGTCTTCCTCGCCGAGCTGCCCCCGGCCGTCCCGCCGCCCGGGCCGACGGCGCAGGAGATGTCCCGGGCGGACGTCTACGACGGGCTCCTCGCGCGGCTCGCCGCCCACGGCGTCGTGCCGGGGACGGTGGTGGTCGACGACGCGTGGCAGTCCAGCTACGGCCTCGGCCGGCCCGACCGGGAGCGCTGGGCGGACCTGAGGGCCTGGGTGGCGGCCCGCCACGCCCAGGGCCAGCGCGTGCTCCTGTGGTGGAAGGCGTGGGACCCCGAGGGCGTGCCCGCCGCCGAGTGCGTCACCGACCCGGACGGGCGCCCCGTCGCCGTGGACCCGGGCAACCCGGCGTACCGCGAGCGGCTCACGGCGATCGTGACGCGCCTGCTCAGCCGCCGCGGGGTCGACGCCGACGGCCTCAAGGTGGACTTCACGCAGCGCGCCCCGGCCGGCGCGCTGCTGCACGCGTGGACCGACGACCACCCGCAGGAGCGGCCGGTGTGGGGGGTGGCCGGCCTGCACGCGCTGCTGCGGACCGTCTACCGCGCCGCGAAGGCCGCGAAGCCGGACGCCCTGGTGGTGGCGCACGCGACGGCCGCCGGGTTCGGCGACGTGTGCGACATGGTGCGCACCAACGACCTCCTCGAGCGGGACGTCCACGGCGGGCTCGTCCCCCCGACCGACCAGCTGCGCGCGCGGCTCGACGTGGTCCGGGCCTCCCTGCCCTACCACCTCGTCGACACCGACCAGTGGCCCATGCCGGACCGCGCCTCCTGGCGCGACTACGTGCGCGTCCAGGCCGAGCTCGGCGTGCCCTCGCTGTACTACGTCGAGGGCCTGGACCGGTCGCCGGAGCAGCTCGACGACGAGGACCTCGCCTACGTCGCGAAGACCTGGGAGGCGTACCGCGCCAGCCTGCCGCCGCTGACGGGGGAGTGATCCCGGGCGGGCGCGTCCGTCGCGCCGGCCGCCGGGGCACGTTTTCACCCGGTTCACCCGGGACCGTCGTCCTCCTCCGGCGCCGCGCGCCTGCCGATGTCCGGGTGTGGCCGCCCCCCAGCCGGTCGCCCCCGGCGTGTTCCTGGTGCGCGACACCTGCAACGTGTACGTCGTCCTCCCCGAGCACCCGGCGGAGGACGGCGCCCGCGCGCCCGGCGCCGAGCGCACGGCGGTCTGCATCGACTTCGGCTCCGGGGAGGTGCTGAGGCACCTGGCCGCCATGGGCGTAGACCGCGTGACCGACGTCCTGCTCACGCACCACCACCGGGACCAGGCCCAGGGCCTGCCCGACGCCGTCGCCGCGGGCATCGCGGTGCACGTCCCCCCCGTGGAGCGCGACCTGGTCGAGGACGTCGACGTGATGTGGACCGGCCGGCCGCTCGCGGCCGACTACGCCCTGCGCCAGGACCGGTTCTCCGTCCTGGAGCCCGTGCCCGTCGCGGGCACCGTCGCCGAGTACCGAACCGCCCGGTACGGGGGCGTGGCGGTGCGGACGCTGCCGACGCCCGGCCACACCGCCGGGTCGGTCACCTACCTCGTGGACCGCCGCGCCGGTCGGCTCGCGTTCACCGGGGACCTCATCCACGCCCCCGGCCGGGTGTGGTCGCTCGCCGCGACGCAGTGGTCGTACTCGGACAACGAGGGCCCGGCCATGACCGTGCTGTCGTGCCTGCTGCTCGCGCGCGAGCGGCCCGACCTCCTCCTGCCCTCGCACGGCGAGCCGATGGACGACGCCGTCGGCGCGCTCGACGCGCTCGCGGAGCGCATGCAGCGCTACGTCGACGCGCGGCGCCCCACCCCCTGGGACCTGAAGGGGCTGCTCGACGACCCCTTCGAGCGCGTGACGGAGCACCTGCTGCGCAACCGGTCGAGCGTGGCCACGACGTACGTGCTGCTGTCCGACGAGGGCGTGGGGGGCCGGTCGGCCCTGCTCTTCGACTACGGCTACGACATGACGACCGGTCTGCCGCCCGGCGGCGACCGCGCCTCCCGGCGCCCATGGCTCGCCTCGCTGCCCGCGCTGCGGGAGCGGTACGGCGTCGGGCGCGTGGAGGCCGTGCTGCTCACGCACTACCACGACGACCACGTGGCGGGGGCGAACCTGCTGCGGGAGGTGGAGGGGACGCAGGTCTGGGTGCCGGCCAACGTGGCGCCGGTCCTCGAGCAGCCCCTGCGCCACGACCTGCCCTGCCAGTGGTTCGACCCCGTGCCGGCGGACCGCGTGCTCGCCCTCGGGGAGACCGTGCGGTGGCGCGAGCACGCGATCACCGTCCACGAGCTGCGCGGCCACACCCGGTACGCGGCCGCCTTCGAGGTGGCGGTGGACGGCGTGCGCGTCCTCGTCACCGGGGACCAGCAGGACGGGATGGGCGTCCCCGGCACGCGGCGCGAGATCCTCAACTACCAGTACCGCAACCGCTTCGACGCCCGGGACTTCGCCGACGCCGCCGCCCTCTACCGCCGCGTCGCCCCCGACCTCATGCTCAGCGGGCACTGGGCCCCGCGACGGGTCGACGACGCCTACCTCGCCATGCTGGAGGCGCAGGGCGACGAGGTCGAGGCCCTGCACCGCGACCTCCTGCCGGCGGGCGTGGACCTCGGCACCGACGGGGTCTGCGCCCGCCTGGTGCCCTACCACTCGCGCGCGCTGCCGGACGCCAAGGTCGACCTCGAGGTCGTCGTGCGCAACCCCCACCCGGTCCCGGCGACCGCGCGGCTCGTCCTGCTGGTCCCGGCGGGCTGGCGCGTCGAGCCGGAGACGGCCGACGTCGTGCTCGACGTCGGCGAGGAGCGCTGCCTGCCGGTCGTCGTCGTGGTGGGCGAGCCGGTCCGGCGGGCCCGCCTGGCCCTCGACGTGACGGTGGGCGACCTCCGGCTCGGGCAGCACGCCGAGGCGCTCGTGGACGTCGTCGCGCGGGACGCGCGATGAGCCGGGCCGTGGCACGCGAGGCCACCGGCGTGCTGCCCCGGCAGCGCCGGCCCGGGGCGACCCCCGACCGCACGCTGCACATGGTCGGCAACGCGCACCTGGACCTCGTGTGGCTCTGGCCGTGGCAGGAGGGCTACGCCGAGGCGCGGGCGACGTTCTGGTCCGCGATCCACCGGATGGAGGAGTACCCCGACTTCGTCTTCACCTGCGACCAGGTGGCCCTGCTCGCCTGGGTCTGCGAGTCCGACCCGGAGCTGTTCGCCCGCATCCGCGAGCGCGTGGGGCAGGGCCGCTGGCAGCTGGTCGGCGGCTGGTGGGTCGAGCCCGACTGCAACCTGCCGATGGGCGAGTCGTTCGTGCGCCAGGGCCTGCTCGGGCAGCGCTGGCTCGCCGACCGGTTCGGCGTCACCGCCACCGTCGGCATGAACGCCGACCCGTTCGGCCACCACGTGATGCTCCCCGCGATCCTGCGCGGCCAGGGGATGGACTCCTACGTCTTCCTGCGCCCTGGCCCGCACGAGTCGGCGCTCGACGCCACGGCGTTCTGGTGGGAGGCGCCCGACGGCAGCCGCGTGCTCGGGTACCGCATCCCCTTCGAGTACTGCTCGAGCGGCGGACCCGTCGACCACCAGGTCGACAAGGCCCTCGGCGCGGCCGACCGGTCGCTGCGCGACCTCATGGTGTTCTACGGCGTCGGCAACCACGGCGGCGGACCCACGCGGGCGAACATCGACTCGATCCACCGGCACGACGCGATGGGGTCCTTCGGACGCCTGACGATGTCGCACCCGCGCGCGTTCCTCGACGCGCTCGCGGCGCGTGCGGCGTCGGGCGAGGTGGACCTGCCGGTGTGGCGCGAGGACCTGCAGCACCACGCCGCCGGCTGCTACTCCGCGCACTCGGGGATCAAGGCCTGGCAGCGCCGGGCGCAGTGGGAGGTGCTCGCCGCCGAGCGGTGGGCCGCCGTCGGCGCGGTGGCGGACGGGCTGGCGGTGCCGCACGCCGACCTGGTCCGCGCGTGGCAGCAGGTGCTGGTGAACCAGTTCCACGACGTGCTGCCGGGCTCGGCGATCGAGCCGGCGTACGACGACGCGCGCGACCAGCTCGGCGAGGCCGTCGCCGTGGCGAAGCGGGTCACCACCCGCGTCCACAACCGCCTCGCGCGGCAGGTGGACGTGCCCTTCGAGGAGGGCACGCAGCCGGTGCTCGTGTGGAACCCGCACCCGTGGCCCGTGCGCAGCACCGTCGAGTTGCACTACGGCGGCCTGCCCGGCGGCGCGCACGCCGTCGACGCCGCGGGGGAGCCGGTGCCCGCGCAGCCCGTCCGGTCCCTCGCGACCATGAGCGACCCGAGCCGCGGTGCCCTCGCCTTCGAGGCGCGGGTCCCCGGCCTCGGCTACCGGCTCTACCGGCTCCGGCCCGGCGCGGCGCCCGCGCCGGGCCGGGAGCCGGGCACGCCGCGGCTCGTGGCGACGCCGACGCGGCTCGAGAACGACCACCTGCGCGTCGAGGTGGACCCGGCGACCGGGTGGCTGGCCTCGCTGGTCGACAAGCGGACGGGCGTCGACCTCGTGGCGGGCGCGGCAGGTCCGCACGCCGTGATCACCCCCGACCCGAGCGACACCTGGGGCCACCGCGTCGTGTCGTACGCGGCCCGGGAGGGTGACCCGGTCACCGAGATGCCGGTGGTGCGCGTGCGACTCCTCGAGGCGGGCCCGCTGCGGGCCCTCCTGCGGGTCGAGCGCGCCCTCGGCGGGTCCACGCTCGCCGAGGAGCTGCTCCTCGGCGCCGACGACGACGCGGTCGAGGTGCGAGCGACCCTGGACTGGCGCGAGCCGGGGCACCTGCTCAAGCTCCGCTTCCCGGTCGCCGTGGACGACCCGCGCGCGACGTTCGAGGTGCCGTTCGCGGCGATCGAGCGGCCGGTCGACGGCGCCGAGGAGCCGCTGCAGGCGTGGGTGGACCTCTCCGGCGCCCGGGCCGGGCTCGCGCTCGTCACGCACGGCAAGCACGCCGCCGACGTCTCGCCCGCGGCGGGCGGGGCGGCCCCCAGCATCGGTCTCACGGTGGTCCGCAGCCCTGTGTACGCGTGGCACGACCCGCGCGAGCTGGAGCCCGACGGCGTGCACACCCACCAGGACCAGGGCGTGCAGTCGTTCCGGTACCTCCTCGTGCCGCACGCGGGCGACTGGCGTGCCGCCTCGCTCACCCGTCGCGCGGCGGTCCTCGGCCGTCCCGTGCGGGCGATGCTCGAGAGCTCCCACCCGGGCCCGCGCCCGCCCGAGGACACGTGGGCGGACGACGGGGGCGGTGCCGTCGTCGTCGTGGCCGTCAAGGCGCCCGAGGTCGCCGCGGGCGCGCTGCCCGGCGGTGCCCCGGGGGACCTGGTCGTCCGGGCGGTGGAGAGCACGGGCCGGGCGGCGCGGGCGCGGATCGCGCTGCCCCTCGCCGGCCGGGTGCTCGAGGCGGACTTCGGCCCGCACCAGATCCGCACGTTCGGCGTGCCGGCCGACCCGGCGGGCACCGTGGTCGAGCTCGACCTCGTGGAACGCCCGCTGGCCGAGCCGGCCGGGTGGTTCCGGGCCACCTCACCCGGGCGGGCGCGCCGGTGATCGTCACCGCCCCGGGCCCGCGCGACCTCGCCGGGACGACCGTCGCCGCCGACCTCGCCCCGGGGGTCCGGCTGGTCGTCGAGACCGTCGCGGCCGACGGCGCGGTCATCCCCGCCGGCGCCGACCCGGAGCTGCGC
>JAEZAR010000449.1 GCA_023430425.1 Actinomycetes bacterium
GGCGGGGGCCGTGGAGCTGCGCACGACGAGCGAGACGGGCAGGGTCACGTCCCCCGGCCCGTCGGGGGTGCCGGAGCCGGGCCCACCGGCACGGTCAGGCCCGCCGCCGTCCGCGCCGTGGTCGGGCACGTCGGCACCGGCCAGGAGGAGCTCGACGGCCGCGCGGCCCAGGCGCTGCAGCGGCACGGCGACGGTGGTGAGAGCGGGGGTGACGTGCGTGGCGGCGGGGATGTCGTCGAAGCCCACCACGCTCACGCGCTCGGGCACCGCGACCCCACGCTGGCGCAACCGGTCGAGGATGCCCAGGGCGACGAGGTCGTTGTGGGCGATGACGGCCGTCGCTCCGCTCACCGTGACGAGGTCGGCCGCCGCGACGCCGCCGGCGAAGACGGCGGGGAAGTGCCCGAGCTGGACGATCTCGACGTCGGGCACGTCCGCCGCCGCGGCCTCGAGCCCCCGTCGACGCTGGCGGTCGGACCACGAGCCGGGCTGCCCGCCCGCGTAGGCGATCCGCCGGTGCCCGAGCGCGTGCAGGTGCGCGAGCGCCTGGCGGATGCCGTCGGTGTTGTCGACGAGCACGGCCCGCAGGTGCTCGGACTCGCGGTTGACCAGCACCGTGGGCACGTCGACCGGGAGCGCCGCGAGCGCCTGGTCCGACATGCGGGGCGAGCAGAGCACCAGACCCGCGACCTGCCGGTCGAGGCGGGCGAGCGCCTCCGCCTCGATGCGCGGGTCCTCGTCGGTGTCCGCGATGACGACGGTGATGCCCGCGGTCCTGGCCTGCATCTGGACGCCCTTCGCCACGCCGGCGAAGAAGGGGTTCTGCAGGTCGGGCACGAGGACGCCGATGGCCCGGGTCGGCCCGTCGGGCCCCTGGGCCGCCAGGGGCCGGCGGCGCGGGCGGTACCCGAGGTCGGCGGCGGCGCGCTCGACCCGGACGCGGCGCTCGGCGGCCACCCGCTCCGGCTGGGCGAACGCGCGCGACGCCGTGGCGAGGGACACCCCCGCCGCCTGGGCGACGTCGCGCAGCGATGCCATCGCTCGCGCCTCCTCGTCCCACTCGATGGAACAACCGACCGCCGTTACACCATGTTCCTCGCGCAGTGTACCCGTGCCGGACCCCACCGTGGAGGGTCTGGCCTGCGTGATCATGCCCGACGGTGGTGGCACCGGGCAACGGCAGCGGGGTAGGGTCACAACGTTGTTTCCAGTTGTGTCATGGCTGGCGCCGTCTGCGCCAGGAGGAGGGACACCGGTGCCGACGACGTCGTCCAGCGGCTGGGCGCTCCACCCGGACCGGGCGCTGCCCGCCGAGCCCACGGTCCGCGACGTGGCGCGCGAGATCTACGCCACGACGCGCGACCTGCCGCTGGTCTCGATGCACGGGCACGTCGAGGCCTCGCTGCTGGCCGCCGACGCGCCCTTCCCGGACCCCGCGCACCTGCTCGTCGTCCCCGACCACTACCTCGTGCGGATGCTCGTGTCCCAGGGGGTCCCGCACGACGCGCTCGGCGTCCCGAGGCTGGACGGCGGCCCGGTCGAGACCGACCCCCGCGCCGTGTGGCGGACCTTCTGCGACCACTGGCACCTCTTCCGCGGCACCCCGACGCGCTACTGGATGGAGCACGTGCTGGTCGAGGGCTTCGGGGTGAGCGAGCCGCCGTCGGCCGCCAGCGCGGACCGGCTCTTCGACGAGATCTCGGCCCGCCTGGCCACGCCCGAGTTCCGGCCGCTCGCCCTCCTCGACAGGTTCGACATCGAGATCATCGCGACCACCGACCACGCCTGGGACCCCCTCGCGCACCACGCCGACCTGGCGGCGCGCGGGTGGGGTGAGCGCGTGGTGCCCACCTTCCGCCCGGACCGGCTGCTCGCGCTCGACCGCCCGGGGTGGCGCGACGACGTCGACCTGCTCGCCGAGCGGGCCGGCGTCGCCGTGGACTCCTACCGGGCGTTCGTCACGGCCCTGGAGCGCCGTCGCGAGGCGTTCGTCGCGGCGGGCGCCCGGGCCACCGACCACGGGCACCTGGCGGCCGACACCACCCCGCTCGACGACGCGTCGGCGGAGCGGCTCTTCGCGGCCGCGCTGCGCAGGACGGCGACGGCCGACGACGCCGCCGCGTTCACGGCCCACATGCTCTTCGAGATGGCGCGGATGTCGAGCGAGGACGGCCTGGTGATGCAGCTGCACCCGGGCGTGCTGCGCGACCACGACGGCGCGGTGCTCGCCGCCCGCGGGCAGGACGTCGGCTACGACATCCCCGTCGCCGGGGAGTTCACCCGGGCGCTGCGGCCGCTGCTCCAGGCGTTCGGCCACCACCCGCGGCTCCGGCTCGTCCTCTTCACCGTCGACGAGACGACCTTCGCGCGCGAGCTCGCGCCGCTGGCCGGCGTCTACCCCGCCGTCACCCTGGGGGCGCCGTGGTGGTTCCTCGACACCCCCGACGCGCTGCGCCGGTGGCGCGAGGCGGTCACCGACACCGCCGGGTTCTACAACACGAGCGGGTTCGTCGACGACACGCGCGCCTTCTTCTCGATCCCGGCTCGCCACGACCTGTTCCGCCGCATCGACGCCGGGCACCTCGCGCGGCTCGTCGCCGAGCACCGGCTCTCGCTGGACGAGGCGGTCGCGACGGCGGCGGACCTGGCCTACCACCTGGCGCGCCGCACGTACCCGCCGCTGCGCTGAGCCTGGTGGGGGCCCGGCGCGGGCGCCCGGCACGGGCGTCGACCCCGGACCGGGTCAGGTCACGGTGCCGAGCTGCCACGGCTGGAACTCGTCCTGGCCGAGGTCGAGCTCCTCGCTGACCGTCCGGCGGCCGGACGCGACGGCGAGCACGGTCTCGAAGATCTCGTCGCCGACCTCCGCCAGCGTGGCCGTGCCGTCCACCACGCGGCCCGCGTTGAGGTCCATGTCCTCGGCCATGCGCAGGTACATGGCGGTGTTCGTGGCGACCTTGATCACCGGCGTCGGCTTGCCGCCGAGCACCGACCCGCGACCGGTCGTGAACACCACGACAGTGGCGCCGCCGGCGATGAGGCCGGTGACGGACACGGGGTCGTAGCCCGGGGTGTCCATGAAGCCGAGCCCGGGGGTCGTGATGGGGTCCGCGTAGCGGTACACCGCGGCGAGCTCGGCGGTGCCGGCCTTGGCGACGGCGCCGAGCGACTTCTCGAGGATGGTCGTCAGCCCACCCGCCTTGTTGCCCGGGGAGGGGTTGTTGTCGAGGGTGCCGCCGCCCGCCTCCGCATAGGCGTGCCACCACCGGATCCGCTCCAGCAGCGCGTCCCCGACCTGGCGGGACACCGCGCGGCGGGTCAGCAGGTGCTCGGCGCCGTACACCTCGGGCGTCTCCGCGAGCACCGAGCGCCCGCCGTAGGCGACGAGGCGGTCCGACGCGTGGCCGAGCGCCGGGTTCGCGGTCACCCCGGAGTAGCCGTCGGAGCCGCCGCAGTTGAGGCCGAGCACCAGCTCGGCGACGTCGCACGGCTCGCGCCGCAGCGCCTCGATCTGCGGCAGCATCGCCATGATCGCCTCGACGCCGGCCCGCACCGTGCGGCGGATCCCACCGGACTCCTGGACCGCGAGCCGCGCCACCGGCTTGTCGGCCGGCAGGTCGAGGCCGGACAGGACCTGGTCGACCTGCAGCATCTCGCAGCCGAGGCCGAGGACGAGCAGCCCGGCGACGTTCGGGTGGTCGGCGTACCCCCGGAGCGTGCGGAGCAGCACCTGGCCGCCCTCGCTCGTCGGCACCAGGCCGCACCCGCTGCCGTGGGTGAGGGCCACGACGCCGTCGACGTGGGGGTGGGCGTCCAGGACCGGGCCGCGGAACTGGTCGGCGATGAGCCGCGCCGAGCTCGCGGAGCAGTTCACCGTCGTGAGCACCGCGACGTAGTTGCGGGTGCCCACGCGCCCGTCGGCGCGGCGGTAGCCCAGGAAGCTCGGGCGCGGACCCGGGGGCGGGACCGGCGCGACGCGGGCCGTGCCGAACTCGTAGGGGGTCCCGGCGCCGTCGGCGGCCATCCCCAGGTTGTGGGTGTGCACGTGGTCGCCGACCTGGATGGGCGCGGTGGCCCGGCCGATCTCCTGCCCGTACTTGCGTACCGGCCGCCCGACGCCGACGGCGCGCACCGCGAGCTTGTGGCCGCGCGGCACGCTCTGGCGGACCTCGAGGGCTCCGCCGGGCGTGTCGAGCAGGGTCCCGGACTGCAGGTCGAGCGTGGCGACGACGACGTCGTCCCCCTCGCCCAGAAGGAGCGTCGCGTCGGTGAGCCGTGCGGTCGTGGTCATCGTGCCCTCCCGTCCCGACGATACGCGAGAAAGCGCTTTCTGAGCACACCCGCCCGCCCACCGTCCGTCCCCCAACGGCCCCCGGCGTCCCTCGCGCCGGTGCCCGGTGCGACCACCGCCCGGCGCGGCCGCCGCCCGCGACGTGCCGGCCTCAGGCGTGGGCGTCCCCGGCGAACCCGAGCTGGCGCCACGCCTCGTAGGTCGCGACGGCCGCGGCGTTGGCGAGGTTGAGCGAGCGTCGCCCGGGGAGCATCGGGATGCGCACGAGGTCGGTGACGCGCGGGTGGGCGAGCACGTCGTCGGGCAGTCCCGTGGGCTCCGGCCCGAACAGCAGGACGTCCTCGTCACGGTAGGCGACGTCGGTGTGGCGGACCGTGCCCCGCGCGGTGAAGGCGTGCACGCGGGCGGACGGCAGCGCGTCGAGCACCGTCGCCAGGTCGGGGTGGACCCGGACCTCGGCGAGGTCGTGGTAGTCGAGCCCGGCGCGGCGCAGCCGCGGCTCGTCCAGCTCGAACAGCGGGTCCACGAGGTGCAGGCGCGCGCCGGTGGCGGCCACCATCCGGATCGCGTTGCCCGTGTTCCCCGCGATGCGCGGGGAGTAGAGCACCAGGTGCAGCACGCGTCAGGCCCGCGGTGCTGCCGTGCTCTCGCGCACGACCAGCTCGGTCGCCAGGTCGATCCTCAGGTTCGTCGGTGCCTCGCCACGGGCCAGGTCGAGGACCATGCGCGCGGCCGTCGCCGCCATCTCCTGCAGCGGCTGGCGCACGGTGGTCAGGGGCGGGCCGATCCAGGCGGCCACCGGCAGGTCGTCGTAGCCGACCACCGAGAGGTCGTCGGGCACGCGGAGCCCGGCCTCTCGGGCGGCCCGCAGGACGCCGAGCGCCTGCAGGTCGCTGCCGGCGAAGATCGCCGTCGGCGGCTCCGGGAGCGCGAGCAGGTCCGCGCCGTGCCGGTACCCGCCGCCGACGAAGAAGTCGCCGTGCCGGACCAGCGCCGGGTCGACGGGGACCCCGGCCTCCTCCAGCGCCGTCCGGTAGCCGTCCAGGCGCGCGCGGCTGCACATGACGTCGGCCGGCCCGACGATGGCCGCGATGCGCCGGTGGCCGAGCGCGAGCAGGTGCCGGGTCGCGGCGAGGCCCCCGTTCCAGTTGGCCGACCCCACCGTGGGGACGTCGGTCGGCGGCTCGCCCGCGGTGTCGACGACCACCACGGGGATGGAGCGCGCCGCGAGCTGGCGCCGCTGGGAGACGTCGAGGCCGGACAGCACGAGGATGACGCCGAGCGGGGGCCGGGCGAGCAGGTCGTCGAGCCACTCCTGAGGAGGTCGGTGGGCTCCGCCGAGCTCGGAGAGGACCACGCCGACGCGGGCGGCCGCCGCGACCTGCTCGACGCCCTTGATGAGCTCGACGGCCCACGCGAAGTCGAGCTCGTGGATGACGAGGTCGATCAGGCGCGCGCCCGTGCCCGTGCGCGTGCGCCGACGCCGGTACTGGTGACGCTCGATCGCCGCCTCGACGCGCGCACGGGTGACCGGGGAGACGTCGGGGCGGCCGTTGAGAACCTTGGAGACGGTGGGGACGGAGACCCCCGCCTCGCGCGCGATCGCAGCGATCGTCGTCGGAGCGCCGTTGCCCACTGGGGTTCCTTCTACGAGTGCCGCAAGTTTCGCCGCTCACCGTAGCACTTGCGGCCACGGTCGGACGGGGTCCTCGACCCTCGAGATCTGGCGTCCCGGGCCGGGCCGGGGCGGCCCCGCCCCGTGCGCAATCGCCCCGAACCGGCCTGTTTCACCGCCTGCAGGTCACGGTTCGGCAACGAACTCACACGCGCTTGACCGTTTCATCCGTTCAACTTAGCGTCCCCGCCAGCACCAGGGTGTCGGCCGGCCGGCCGATACTTTCGCACTCACACCGTCGTGAGCGGAGGTGAGCATGACCACGGTCCAGGAACCGGCGGCCGCGCCGGGCAGTGGGTCCCCGCAGTCGCCGTCGACCGCCGTGCCGAGGATCGGCGCCGCCGGCACGGTGCCCCCCCGTGCGCGGCGGAACCTGCGCCGCACGTTCCGCCGCGAGTGGCAGCTGTACACCTTCGTCGTCCTGCCGCTGATCTTCTTCGTCGTCTTCCGGTACCTGCCGATGGCGGGCAACGTCATCGCCTTCCGGCGCTTCAGGCCCGGGTCGAACATCTTCGGCGACGAGTGGGTCGGCCTGCACTACGTGGAGATGTTCGTGCAGGACAGGGTGTTCTGGAACGTCTTCCAGAACACCCTGATCCTGGGCGGCCTGGCGCTCGTGATCGTCTTCCCCCTGCCGATCGTGCTCGCCCTCATGCTCAACGAGCTGCGGTCGGTGCGGTTCAAGCGGCTGGTGCAGACGATCTCCTACCTGCCGCACTTCATGTCGATCGTCATCGTCGCCGGCCTGGTGTTCCAGCTGACCAGCCTCGACGGCACGATCAACCAGCTCATCCGGCGGTTCGACGGCACCCCGATCAGCTTCATGCAGCTGCCCGAGTGGTTCCCCACCATCTACGTGGGGTCGGAGATCTGGCAGACGGTCGGGTGGGGGACGATCCTCTACCTCGCGTCGCTGACGACGATCGACCCGCAGCTGTACGAGGCGGCCCGGATCGACGGCGCCGGGCGCTGGCGCCAGACGTGGCACGTCACGCTGCCGGGCATCCGGCCCACCATGGTCGTCCTGCTGATCCTCAACATCGGCACGTTCATGGCGGTGGGCTTCGAGAAGATCCTGCTCCTGCAGAACCCGGCCATCTACTCCACGGCCGACGTGATCTCGACGTACGTCTACCGCGTCGGGATCACCAACTCGAACTTCTCCTACGCGACCGCCATCGGGCTCTTCGAGGGCCTGATCGGCCTGACGCTCATCCTGTCCGCCAACGCGATCTCGCGCCGACTGGTGGGAGCGAGCCTGTGGTGACCGTCGACACGACCAAGATCGCCGACCGGATCGTCACCGCCGGCCCGGCGCGCACCGTCAAGGACACACCGGGCTACCGCGCGTTCCGGTGGTTCAACGCCACCGCGCTGGTGGTGATCTGCTTCGTCACGCTCTACCCGTTCGTCAACCTCGTGGCGCAGTCCTTCAGCTCGGAGGCGTACATCAACTCCGGCCAGGTCAACCTGGTGCCGCGCGGGTTCAACCTCACGACCTTCCGCGTCGTGATGGCCGACGACATGTTCTGGCGCAACTACCAGAACACCGTCGTCTACACGGTGGTCGCGACGGCGATCGCGATGGTGCTGACCACCACCTACGCCTACGCGATCTCCAAGCGTCACCTGCGTGGGCGCAACTTCTTCATCGGCGTCGCCGTCTTCACGATGTTCTTCAACGGCGGCCTCATCCCGAACTACGTCCTGATCAACACGATCGGCTTCAAGAACTCGATCTGGGCGATCGTCATCCCGAACGCGATCAGCGTCTTCAACCTGCTGGTGATGAAGTCGTTCTTCGAGAACTTCCCCGAGGAGCTGGAGGAGGCGGCCTCGATCGACGGCCTCAGCACGTACGGGATCTTCCTGCGGATCGTCCTGCCGCTGAGCAAGGCCGTCGTCGCGACGATGGTGCTGTTCTACGCGGTGTCGTTCTGGAACAGCTGGTTCGCCGCCTTCCTGTACATGGACGACCGCGACCTGTACCCGGTCACCGTCTACCTGCGGAACATGCTCGCCGGCGCGACGACGTCGGACTCGGTCCAAGGCGGCGGCGGGTCCGACCTCACCCAGATCGCCTCGAACATGAAGGCCGTGACGATGGTCCTCACGGTCCTCCCGATCATCTGCCTCTACCCCTTCATCCAGAAGTACTTCGTGTCGGGCGTGATGCTCGGCTCCGTCAAGCAGTGACCACGGTTCCGCAACACCGCACGTCCCCCGATCACTCGTGGGCGCGAGCCGACGAGTTCCACCCCGGAAGGAGAACCATGACCAGCACAACCAGGCGTGGTGCGGCGTCGGTGGCAGCCGCCGCGGCACTCGCCCTGGTCCTCGCCGCCTGCGGCGGCGGGGACGGCGACGGCGACGGCGAGGGCGCCCCCGAGGAGGAGGTCCCCGAGAGCGGCTACGTCGGGGCCATGGACGACTACGACGTCGGCACGACGTTCGTGGCGACCGAGCCCGTCGAGTTCGGGCTGCTCTACCGCGACCACCCCAACTACCCGCTGAACGAGGACTGGCTCTTCTTCTCCCACCTGGCGGAGAACAACAACGTCACCTTCGACATCGTCAGCGCCCCGCTGTCCGACTGGGACCAGCGCAAGGGCCTGCTCATCGGCGCCGGTGACGCCCCGGACATCGTCTCCGTGACCTACCCGGGCCAGGAGCGCCAGTTCATCGCCGGCGGTGCGATCCTGCCCGTCAGCGACTACATCGAGTACATGCCCAACTTCCGCGACAAGGTGGAGCGGTGGGGCCTGCAGGAGCACATCGACAAGCTCCTCGTGCAGGACGACGGCAAGTACTACCTGCTCCCGGGCCTGCGGGAGTCGCCCCGGCCGCAGTACACCTACGCGGTCCGCACGGACGTCTGGGACGAGCTCGGCCTGTCCTACGAGCCCGAGACCTTCGAGGACTTCAAGGCCGACCTCGAGGCCGTCAAGGCCGCGTACCCCGACGTGTGGCCGCTGAGCGACCGCTGGTCGGAGAACGGCCCGCTCGAGGCGTCCCTGAACTTCGCCGCCCCCAACTTCGGCACCGCTGCGGGCTGGGGCTTCGGCGAGGGCGTCTGGTGGGACGAGGAGGCCGGTGAGTTCGTCTACACCGGTGCGACCGAGGGCTACCGCGCGCTCATCGAGTACTACGCCGGCCTCGTCGCCGACGGTCTGCTCGACCCCGAGGCGCTGACCCAGACCGACGACCAGGCGGTGCAGAAGCTCGGCTCCGGCCAGGCGCTCGCGCTTGGCGCGAACGACCAGGAGATCCTGCGCTACCGGACGACGTTCTCCGAGCTCGGCACCGAGGGCGACGTGCGCCTCATCCGCGTCCCCGCCGGCCCCGGGGGCGACAACGTGGCGGCCGGCGGCCGCCTCGTCAACGGCCTGATGATCTCGTCGTCGGCCGCGGAGAACGACGACTTCGTCGCGATGCTCCAGTTCATCGACTGGCTGTTCTACTCCGACGAGGGCCTCGAGTTCGCCAAGTGGGGCGTCGAGGGCGAGACCTTCACCCGCGAGGGCGACCAGCGCGTGCTGGCCGAGAACATCGACATCAACGGTCTCAACCCCGGTGCGCCGGAGGCGCTCAACGTGGACTACGGCTTCCACAACGGCGTGTTCATGCTCGAGCACGGCTCGACGACCGAGCTGGACCGCTCGATGCTCCGCGAGGAGGTCGTCGAGTTCGTCGAGTCCATGGAGAGCAAGGACCAGCTCCCGCTGCCCCCGCCGTGGCCGCTGGACGAGCTCCAGCGCGAGCAGGTCTCGCTGTGGCAGACCGCGCTCCGCGACCACGTCTGGCAGAACACGACGCGGTTCATCCTCGGTCAGCGCCCGCTGAGCGAGTGGGACGCGTACGTGTCCGAGCTCGACAGCCTCGGCATGTCGCAGTACCTCGACGTCGTCAACGAGGCCCAGCAGGCCTTCGCGAACGGCTGACCGGAGCACGAGGCGCGGCCCCGCGCCCACGGGCGCGGGGCCGCGGCACAGCCGGGCGGGTCGCCGGGTGCCGCACGGTGCGCACCGCCCCGGCGGTCCCGGCCGTCCCGTCACCACCACCGCCTCCAGGAGCGTCGTCGTGCCCGAAGTGCTCGTCCCGCCAGACCCCGTCGGCCGCCTCTCCCCGGCCTGGCGGCGCTGCGTGGGGACCGGCCGGATGAACCTGTCCCTGCGCCGCGGCCACGCGGAGGCCCTCCGGCTCGCGCGCGAGGAGATCGGCTTCGAGCTCGTCCGCGGGCACGGCATGTTCCACGACGACATGGGCGTCCACCGGCCGTACACCGACGGCGGCGAGCGGCGCACCCGTTACGTGTTCGGCTACCTCGACCAGGTGGTCGACGGCTACCTGGCGGCCGGCCTCCGCCCGTTCCTCGAGCTGGGCTTCATGCCCGAGGGCCTCGCCTCGGGCGGCCAGACGATCTTCTGGTGGCGCGGCAACGTCACGCCGCCGACGTCGTACGCCGAGTGGCAGGCCCTGGTCCGCGCGACGATGCGGCACCTCGTGGACAGGCACGGCGTCGACGAGGTGAGCACGTGGCCCGTCGAGGTGTGGAACGAGCCCGACCTCGTCAACTTCTGGCAGGGGGCGGACCAGGCCGAGTACCTGCGCCTCTACGAGGCGACCGCGCTCGCGGTCAAGGACGTCGACGCGCGGCTCCAGGTGGGCGGGCCCGCGCTCTCCCCGGGCGGCGACGAGTGGTGGGCGCCGTTCGTCGACTTCGTCACCGAGCGGGACGTCCCCGTGGACTTCGTCAGCCGGCACGCGTACACCTCCGGACCGGCGCAGCACGTGCCGTTCGGCGTGTACCAGACCCTCGGCCCCCCGGCCGACCTCCTCGAGCAGTTCGCCGCACCGGGGCGCCACCTCGCCGGCACCCCCCTCGCCGACCGGCCCGTGCACATCAGCGAGTTCAACACCTCCTACCGGCCGGACAACCCCGTGCACGACACCGCGTACAACGCGGCGTACCTCGCGCCCGTCCTCGCGGGCGGCGGTGCCCACGTCGACTCCTTCTCCTACTGGACCCTCAGCGACGTCTTCGAGGAGGAGGGCGTGCCCGCGGCCCTCTTCCACGGGGGGTTCGGTCTGCTCACCCACGGCGGGGTCCGCAAGCCCACCTACCACCTGTACGCGTTCATGGCCCGGATGGGTGAGGCTGTGCTCGCCCTCGGCGACGACCACCTCGTCACCCGGCACGAGGACGGCCACCTCGCCGTCCTCGCCTGGCACCCCGTCGACGGCAGCCCGGCGACGCCGTCCGACGGGCACCACGTCCGGCTCTCCCTGCCCCTGCCGGGCCCGGCGGCGCCGCTGCCCGACGCCGCACCCCGGCAGGCCTTCGCCCTGCGCCGCCGCGTGAGCGAGCACGAC